>ONXW01000027.1 GCA_900321915.1 uncultured Eubacteriales bacterium | reverse complement strand
GGTCTGGACATTGAGAGGCACGCCGTCATTGGCCTTCCGGTTCATATGGATCGCCAGGGAAGGGATCATCAGGAGGTCCCTGTCGGCATACGCCAGCCTGCAGGCAATCTTCCCGTTTTCTTTAACAAGCAGGCGGCCTGCCGCCGAGAGCGGCCGGTCAAACCAGGTAGAACACAGCATTCCGCCGTATTTCTCGATATTCAGCTTCGTGTAGTATCCCTTTCCCAGCTCCGGGCTGTTTTTCAGCCGGAAGGTGGGGGAATCCCCGTGGGACGCCATGATATGGAATCCCTCCGTATTGTCCGGGACGCGGAAGGCTATAAGGGAGGACCCGTTCCTGGTCACATAATACTTTCCGCCGGGGGATACGGCAAAGCGCTCTTCCTCCCGGAGCCTCGTATATCCCGCTTTTTCCAGCATCCCGGCCAGATTTTCAGCCACATGGTAGCAGCTGGGACTCTTTTCTATAAAGGAGAGCACCTCCTGCGCCGTCTCATCCCGTCTCATTTTACATTCCTTTCATGGTAAGGGAGATCTTCTTTTTCTTCTCATCCACCGACAGTACCCGGACCGTCACCACGTCGCCGACCTTCACCACATCCAGGGGATGCTTCACGAACCTGTCGGAGAGCTGGGAAATGTGAACGAGCCCGTCCTGGTGGACGCCGATATCGACGAAAGCCCCGAAATCCACCACGTTCCGCACGGTCCCCTTCAGCACCATGTCGGGCTTCAGGTCCGCGAAATCCAGCACATCGCTGCGCAGTACCGGTCCCGGCACATCCTCTCTCGGGTCCCTGCCCGGCTTCTCCAGCTCCGCCACGATATCCCTCAGGGTATACTCGCCCACGCCGGTGAGCCCGGAAAGCTTCTCCCAGTCCTTCTTCGCAAGCCTTTTCGAGAGCCCGGCATTCTTCCCGCCGCGGATGTCTTCCGGGGTACAGCCCAGGTACGCCATGGCCTCCCTGGCCGCTTCGTAGCTCTCCGGATGGACGGCCGTCGAATCGAGTACCTCCTTCCCGCCGGAGATACGCAGGAAACCGGCACACTGCTCATAGGCCTTCGGGCCCAGGCGCGGCACCTTCAGGAACTCCCTCCTTGACCGGAACGGCCCGTTCTGCTCCCGCATGGAGACAATATTCTTTGCCACCGGCTTCGAGATGCCGGCAATATAGGACAGAAGCGCCGCGGAGGCGGTATTGACATCCACGCCGACACTGTTCACGCAGCGTTCCACCACGCCGGTCAGCTTCTCCCCCAGCCTCGCCTGGTCCATATCATGCTGGTACTGGCCCACGCCGATGGCCTTCGGGTCAATCTTCACCAGCTCCGCCAGCGGGTCCTGGAGGCGCCTTGCGATGGAGGCCGCGCTCCTCTGGCCCACGTCAAATTCAGGGAACTCCTCTGTTCCGGCAGGGCTCGCGGAATAGACGCTGGCCCCGGCTTCATTGACAATCACATACTGCACGGGCCTTCTGCTCTTCTTAAGGTACCCGGCGATGATCTGCTCCGACTCCCTGGAGGCGGTGCCGTTGCCCACGGAAATCACATTCACATGATAGCGGTCAATCAGCCGGTCCAGCACCTTCTCCGATTCCGCCACCCGGTTCTGGGGCGCGGTGGGATAAATCACCGCCGTGTCCATCACCTGCCCGGTCGGGTCCACCACGGCCAGCTTGCAGCCGGTCCGGAAGGCCGGATCCCAGCCGAGGACCGTCTTTCCCGCCACAGGAGGCTGCATCAGGAGCTGCTCCAGGTTGCTGTCAAAGACCTCCAGGGCGCCCTCCTCCGCTTTCTCCGTCAGGGCGTTCCGGATCTCCGTCTCGATGGACGGCGCGATAAGCCGCCGGTACGCGTCCTCGCAGGCCTCTCTCCTGATCTCTTCCATCACGGGGTTTTTGGCGCAGCCGAAAGCCCCGTACAGACGTTCCAGGATTTTCTCCTCGGGGGCGGCAACTTTGACGGTGAGGAACTTTTCCGCCTCGCCGCGGTTGATGGCGAGAATGCGGTGCCCGGGGATTTTCCGCAGGGCTTCCTCATATTCAAAATAATTCTCATAGACCTGCTCACGGTCCGCCAGCTTCTTATTTCTGACATCGGCGGCCTTCCCGGCTTTTGCGGCTTTGTCCGCCCCGGCAGCTGCTCCCGCGTCGCTGTCCGATCCTCCGGCGGCAGCGGCCTTCTCCCGGACAGCCTTCTTCGCGGTGACAAGTGTTCCCTCATACATGGTCAGGTTCCTGATAAAGGTCCTGAAATCCGCGTTGTCGGAAACCGTCTCCGCGATGATATCCTTCGCCATGGCAAGGGCTGTCCCGGCGTCCGGGACCTCCTTCTCCGGGTCAACGTACTTCTTGGCCTCCTCCTCCGGCGGATTCTTCCCGTCGGACAGGATATAGTCCGCCAGTCCCTGAAGCCCTTTCTCCCGGGCGATCATGGCCCTGGTGCGGCGTTTCGGCCGGTATGGCCGGTAGATATCCTCCAGCTCCACCGCAGTCATGGCGCCTTCCACCCTGGCCCGCAGCTCCGGAGTGAGCTGTCCCTGGGCTTCAATGGTGGAGAGCACCGTCTGCCTGCGCTCTTCCAGGGCGCGCAGGCTCCGGAGGCGCTCGTCAAACCGCCGCAGAAGCTCATCGTTCATGGCGCCGGTCATCTCTTTGCGGTACCGGGCAATAAACGGTATGGTATTTCCCTCATCAATCAGGCGGATAACCGCCTCGGTCTGCCCGGGCCGGATGCCCAGTTCAGATGTGATTACCTGTGCAATATCCAAAATCTGTACTCCAATCCATTCATCAGTCGTATTTCTTCATCCATCCGGACAGCAGCTTCACATACCGGGGGTTATCCTCCACAAAGCACATGTGGCGGGCGCCCGCAAAAAGCTCCCATTCAGAGTCCGGAATGCCGTCAAACATGGTCTTTGCCACCAGAGGCGTGCAGAGATCGTCCGTACCGCTGATGATAAGGGTAGGCTCCTTAATCTCCGGCAGCCGGTCAATGTACTCGAAATCCTTCAGGGAACCGGTGGGGGTGTACTCGTTCGGTCCCCAGCCGTAGAGATAAGCCTCGTCCCCGTGCTTCTTCTCCCTTCTCAGGCACTCCGGCGCGCTCTCCGGATAGGTAATGTCGCAGCAGTGGGCTTCCATGTACCGGTCGTTGGCGGCCAGATAGGCGGGATCGCTGAAATCCCCGGTCTCCTCCGCCCTCGCGATGGCAGCCCTGTCCTCCGGAGACATGAACTTAATCATCCTGTGCTGCTCCTGCGACCACAGGCTGGAGGAGGGATGGCCGCTGGAGATAATGGCGGATTTTACCCCTTCCGGCTTATAATTCAGCAGGTATTCAATGATCAGCATGCCGCCCCAGGACTGTCCCAGGATGTGCACCTCATCCAGTCCCAGATACTTCCGGAGCTCAATCAGCTCCCGGTCCCAGGTCTCCGGCTTCCAGAGCTCGGGATGGCCGTCCAGATAGGATTTTCCGCACCCGATCTGGTCATAGGAAATAATCGCCCTGCCCTCTTCCGCAAGGCAGTCCAGCACCTCAAAGTAGTCGTGGCCGCTTCCGGGTCCCCCGTGCAGCAGAAGAAGCGGCTTGCGGTTTCCCGTGCACTCGCCGACGATGCGGTAATATGTTTCATGCCCCATAAACGGCATATAGCCTTCCTGAATCTTCATGGCAGTTCTCCCTTCCGAAATATCCGTCCTTTCGCGGTCCGGACGCTTATACTGTATTCTACTTCTTTTCCCTGTCCTTTACAAGAATGAACCATTTGCCTTCTTTACTTTTGAACTCCTTCGTATTACAATATATTTGTCAAAAATTTGCATTCAATGGCTGCCCCCTCGGGCACCCTGAAAGGAGTATTACTATGGCAAGACTTGGTGGTAAGTTACTGGCTCTCGCAGCTGTCGCAGGCGCGGTTGCTGCCGGTGTTTCCTATGCGCTTCAGTATAAGTCCTTCCACAAAGAGCTGGAAGAAGACTTCCATGAGTTCGAGGATGATTTTGATGAGCTCAACTCTGACGAATCCGGTGCTCCGGCCAAGAGAAATTATGTAAATATCACTCCGAAGAGCACTCCCGAGGAAGATGCGGAGCTGATGGCCAAGGTAGAGCGCGCCGTGGACGGTGCCGCTGACCGCGCGGCTGAGGCTGCCGCCGCCGCAAAGGAAGCTGCCGAGAAGAAGGAAGCCGAGGCGAAAGCTGCCGCAGAAGCAGCTGCGAAAGAGGTAAAGGAAGCGACCGTTAAGATCGAGGAAGCAAAAGAATGATCCAGAGCCTTCTGCGTTCCATGGAAATCCTGGAAATTCTCAAAGAGAATTCCCATAAGTATTCCATAGCGGAACTGGCAGACCGCACAAGCCTGCCCCCCAGCACCATACACCGGATCCTGCAGACCTTCTGCGACATGAACTATGTCCTGCGCGATGATTCTGCCCACACGTATGAGCTGGGGCCGGCGCTTATCCCGCTTGGCCGCGCCGCTGCCAGCAATTTCCGTATCCAGAATGCTGCCGCACCGATTCTGCGGCAGCTTTCTGCGTCTTCCAGAGAGGATTCCTTCCTCGTCATCCAGTCTTCCGACAAGGGCCTGGTCCTGGTGAAGCAGGACGGCCCCAACCACCTGAAGGTCGTGGAAGAATTCGGCTACGAGATGGACCTGCACTGCGGCGCCATCCGCAAGGTGCTCCTGGCCTACCAGAGCGAAGCCTACATCGATTACTACCTGAACACAAGGCTCGACCGGCCGGAGGCATTTCCCCAGATCAGCCGCCGCGCCCTGGAACAGGAACTGGCGCAGATCCGCAGCGACGGCATCGCCGTCACCCACGGCGAATATGTCCACGACGCCGTCGGCATCGGGGCCCCCATCTTCGGTCCCGACAATAAGGTCATCGCTTCCATCGGGCTGATTGCGCCCTACTCCCGCATCACCGACGACGAGCACCTCCACAGGCTTATGGGCGAAGTAAAAGCCGCCGCGCACGACCTCTCCGTCATGTCCGGCAGCTCCGTAATCTGAATCAGATCCCATTCTTATATGTACCGTTTTGCCGGTTCCGGAATACACTCCGGGAACCGGCTTTTTTCGTTCTCCCTTCTACGCAGAAAAAGCCCCCCGACGGGAATCGGGGGGCCGGAAATTCTGTATTCTTCTGTTTTAAGCAGAGATTACTTTCTCAGCTCAAGCACATCGGACAGAGCCTGCAGGGAGGTTTTTACCTGGCCGAAGTCGCGCATCTGCATGTCGAGGCCGAGCTTGACGTGCGGGATGTTGGCGTCGTCCAGAGCCTTCTTCAGGTACGGATACTCCATCTCCTCCGGGTCGCAGAACTGGGTGATGAAGATAACCACGCCCTGTGCGCCGCTCTC
>ONXW01000009.1 GCA_900321915.1 uncultured Eubacteriales bacterium | reverse complement strand
GCTTCATGTCGTCGCCGATATAGTAGCCGTCCAGCTTTCCGACGGCGCGGCACTCGTACTCCAGCCCCTTGTCGCGGCACTGGCCGCCGATCATGGTGTTGACCTGCTCCAGCGTCTTGGAGAAGGAGAATTCCTCGCTGTTGATGGTCATGCGGCCGGACTCGATGCGGGACATATCCAGGATGTCGTTGATGATGCTCAGGAGATGCTGCGCCGAGGCGCCGATCTTCTCCAGCTGGTCCCTGGTCCTGTCGGAAATGTCGGGATCATTCAGGGCAATGTTGTCGAGGCCGATGATGGCGTTCATGGGTGTGCGGATCTCGTGGCTCATGTTGGAGAGGAAGGAGGTTTTGGCCCGGTTTGCCTGCTCGGCCGCGCTCAGGGCATGCCCCAGCGCCTGGGTCTGGGCCAGGTTCTTTCTCGTCTCTATATCCACATCGGAAAAGCACATGCTGACGGCGTGGACCAGGTGATCGTCCCGGTCCTCGGGATGGCGCACGCCGGCGAAACGGATCATCTCGTAGGATTCCCTGCCGTTATGGTTCACCATATACCGGAAGGATATAACCCTCTCGGATTTCAGCCCTTCCCGGATGTTCTCCGGGCGGATGAATTCCATGAAGTCTTCCCTGTAATCCTCCGTCACATAGGTCCTGCCGTAGGCTGTGATATCCTCGGTGAAGCAGAAATGCTGCCCTGCCCTGAAGCCGTCCTGCAGCATCGTGTGGACCTGGTAGCATACGCCCTCGTCCGTGTCCAGCTCCACGTAGTATACCCCGCGGTAGTCGGAGGCCAGGGCCGTGATCAGGCGATCCTGTTCCGCCCGCTGCCTCTCCTCGGCGAGGAGCTTCTCCTGCAGGGCGATGCGCTCTTCCATCTCCCGCTGCCGTACCTCCGCCTCGGCCTTTTTGGCCTCCTGCAGGGCTTTCTGCACCGCCTGCCCCTTGCGCACGTCGTCGTCCACATCCTTGAAGCCGCAGACAACGCCCATCCTGCCGCCGGGCATATTCACCTTCGCGAATTCAATCCGGAAGTAGCGTCCCGTGCCGTCCCCCATATCCCGGAGATAATTGACGGAAAACTGGGTCTTTTCCCCGAGGCTCTTCACAATGTTTTCCAGCTTCAGCTCGTCCCGGAGCCGTTCCCTGTCGGAGGGCGCCACCTTGGTGTTGATATAGTATTCCTTCGCGTCTGAGTATTTCAGCTTCTCCAGGGCATCGCGGATGGGCGCCGCGTGGGCGGTTCCCCCCAGGATATCCCCCCGGTACAGGGAAAATGTCTCCGTCTCCACGTCGTTGATAAGCCACACGGTGTGGTAGGACTCGCTGAGCGCCTCGATGACGGCCTGCCGCACCGCCAGGTCCGACTCCATCTGCTCCCGCTTTCCCGTGATGTCCGAGATGAATACATAAAAGATGCCGCCGTAGGCCCCGGTCTCGGTGTAGCTGCCGTAGTCGTCGACCCAGCGGATGGCCCCGTCTTTCCGGACAATCCTGTATTCCACATGGTCAAGCCCGCCTTCGGTGTCCCGGAGCTGTTCGTCTATGGTGGAATTTACGATCTCATAATCCTCCGGATAGACCATCCCCCGGAAGGTATATCCGGTCAGCTCCCGGAACTCCTTCTCATCTTCGCAGCCGAAGATGCCCAGGGCCACCCGGTTGACGTACAGGATCTCTCCCGGGTCCTGTGCGCGGTAGATAAAGAACCCGCCGGGCATATGGCTTCCGATCTCTTCTACGACAGGTATCGTCTGTTCATTTAGCTGGAACCTCTGTCCAAACATGCAGAAATCCTCTCTTCCCTGTATGTTCTGTTCTCTGGCGTCACCTGTGGATGTGTTTTGCAAGAAGTGCTTTCAGTGCCTCCGGCGCGTAGGGCTTCGCGATATGCCCCACCATGCCGGAATTCAGGCTCTCCCGCACGTCCTCGTCATAGGCGTTGGCACTCATGGCGATGATGGGCAGCGTCCTGAAGTATTCCCCATCCAGGGCCCGGATGGCCCGGGAGGATTCGTAGCCGTTCATCACGGGCATCTGGATGTCCATGAGAACCGCGTCATAATAGCCGTCCCCGGAGGTCCTGACCATCTCAAAGCCCTCCTGGCCGTTGCGTGCCCGCTCCGGAACCATGCCGTACTGCGTCAGGATCATCTCCGCGATCTCGGCGTTGATCTCATTGTCCTCCACCAGGAGTATCCGGCACCCGGCCAGATCCTCCTCCGGAACGATGTCCTCCGCGGACGCCGTGTTGTCCACAAGCTCGTCCAGGTCCAGCTCCACGGTGAAGACCGAACCCTCTCCGACCTTGCTCTTTACGTCGATGGTTCCCCCCATCATCTCCACAACCTTCGCGGTGATAGCCAGCCCCAGGCCTGTTCCCTGGACCCGGTTCAGCTTTGTATTCTCTTCCCGTGTGAAGCTTTCAAAGAGGTGGGGCAGGTACTCCTCGCTGATCCCGATTCCGTTGTCACGGATGATGAACCGGTAGCGGTTTTTCCCGGGGACATCCAGGGCCTCCTCCTCGGCGACCAGGTCCACTTCCTTCCCCTCCGGGGTGTATTTGATGGCGTTGCTGATGATGTTGATGAGCACCTGTTCAATGCGCAGCTCGTCAGCATTTACCATATAGTGGCGCATCCCGTCATGCCGGTAGGTGATTTTCAGGGACTTGTTCTTCGCCTGCAGCTGGGTAATGTCCTCAATGCGCCGCAGCACCTCCTCCAGGTTGCAGGGATTGGTGCTCAGCTGCATCTTCCCGCTCTCAATCTTGGAGATATCCAGGATATCGTTGATGAGGGACAGCAGGAAATGGCTGGAGGACCCGATCTTGTCCAGGGCGTTCTGCACAGCCTCCGGATCGTCGCTGTTCTGCTTCGCGATATTGGTGTAGCCCACGATGGCGTTCATCGGCGTCCGGATATCGTGGGACATGTTTGCGAGGAAATCATTCCTGGCGCTGGTCCTGGCGGCCGCCATCTGCTGCCGGTAATCCTCCTCGCGCTTCATCTGGGCGTCAATGTTGTTGGTGCCCATGATCATGTGCTTTCCGTCCTTGTCATTCAGGAGGGTGGCCTTCATGCTGACATAGACGGGCTCGTCCCCCTGCATCAGGCGGTATTTCGTGGTAAAGCTGCCGTCCCGGTCAAGAATGGCCAGGATTTTTTCCTTGGAGAAAATGCGCAGGAACCGGTCTCTGTCCCCCGGATAGATCTCCTGGCTTATGACTTCCCGGCTTACATTGAAAAAGTCATCGCCGGATTTTCCGATGCCCAGCCTGTCAAACTCCGAGGTCATGCTGTACTCGGAGTAGTGCCCGGTATCAGGGTCGACCACATAGATGCTGAAATAGTCCCCCGCCAGGGCCTGGGCCACACGGCTGTAGGTGATGCGGTCCTCCTCCGACTG
>ONXW01000125.1 GCA_900321915.1 uncultured Eubacteriales bacterium | reverse complement strand
TACCGTTCCGGCGTCTTATAGGCCGGAATCACGATGGAAAACAGCGGGGAAACGGGAAATGTTTCCGCTCTCTGCCGTTCCAGCTCCTCTGTGGTGGGCCTTGTCAGGGAATACCACTCCGGATAATCGTACTCGCTGTCGATTCCCTGGATCTTGTGCTTCGACTTCTTCACCAGGGCCCGGAACCCGTTTTCCTTCCAGTAATCCAGGCACACCCGGACGGTCTCCATATTCACCAGATCCATGATCCGGCGCATCCGCCTGTGGCTCGCGCTGCTGCGCTTCCTGACCAGCTCTTCGTTATATTTTATGCGGATCTTCCGGTTCTCCCCGCAGATAATCAGGTAATAATCCTTCCCCCGCTCATAGGGGAATTTGATATCAAACCCAAGCTCCTGCGGAACCGTTTCCCCGAAATAAATCTGGCTTACATCGTCCCGGCGCGTCCGGACAAAGCGGAACTCCATCGGACGCCTGTCCTGGTCTTCCACCCGGTAGGTAATCTTCTCCTCCGGCGTCTTTCCGATGGCCCATCCGTTCAGCTCGATTTCATTTTCCCGGATACGGACGACATCAACGTTATGCTTCATGTCCTTCTTCTCCCGATTCGCCTGTCTTCGCAAGCTGTACGGACTTTCCCGCGATTCCGTGTGTATTGTCCGGAACGGCGTCGCCGAAGTTGATCCGCTCCTCCTCTACCACCAGGGGCCGCTTCATGACCCTGGAATTGATGGACAGGATATACTCTCCCACCAGTCCGATAAAAAACAGCTGCACAGAACCGAGGAACAGCATGCCGATCAGCATGGGCGCCATGCCCGCGGCGAAATCATACCAGTGGATCAGCTTCATGATCAGGTAAATGAGGGCGATCAGCATGCAGATGGAGGCGCAGATGCTCCCGAATATGGTCGCGACGCGCAGGCCAACCTTGGTATAGGAAGTAACGCTCAGCATCGCGGCATCGTACAGCCGGTAAAAGTTGTTGTGGGTCTTCCCCGCCCGGCGCTCCGGCTGGACATAGGGAATCTCTTTTCTCCGGTAGCCGAATTCCGCCACGATTCCCCTGAGGAACGGCGTGGGGTCGTCCAGGCTCCGCAGAACATTGATGAAATCCCGGTCATACAGGCCGGACCCCGTGAAATGCTCGATCTGCTCCACGTCCGACAGCTTCCGGATCATCTTGTAATAGCAGCTGCGCAGGAAATACATCAGCGGGTTTTCCCTGCTCCCGGTCTTGATGCCGATGACTATCTTGTAGCCGTTCTCCCATTCCCGCACATACTGCGGGATCAGCTCCACCGGATCCTGGAAATCCGCCACCATGCTGATAACGCAGTCGCCGGTGCACTGCAGCATCCCGTAATAGGGGGAATTGAACTGCCCGAAATTGCGCGCGTTGAAGATCGCCTTAATCTTCGGGTTCTCACTGCAGAGCTTCCGAAGAATGTCCCTGGTTTTATCTGTGGAATCATTATCGATAAAAACCAGCTCATAGTCATAAGCCGGGCAGTCCCTGGTAAGGATTTCAATCACCGCCTGGCTTATGGGCTCCACATTCTCTTCTTCGTTGTAACACGGTATCAGGACGCTAATCTTTTTCAAAGTCCCATCTCCAATACTTCTATCATCTTAACTTTACTTATCACCCATGACAAGCGACAAAATTCTTACGTTCAGCACCCGGTGAAACCCGGGCCTGAATCTGAACGGGGAACTCGTTCACCGGGCAGTTCAGGCCCGGGTTTCACCAGGTGGCCAGGGCGCGCAGCGCCCCTGGCCATCCGAAACGAGAATTGCGCAGCAATTCGAGTTTCAGGGGGCTGAACTTTTATCAGCCCTCTCGGGAGGCTGAACAGCTATCTCTCTCCCCGCAGCTCGAGCATCCTGTGAATTCCCCTGTCAAAGCTTGTCTCCGGCTTCCACCCGGTCACCCGCTCTATCTTCCGGATGTCCGGGAAAAGCTCCACCGGTCCCTCCGCATTGTAGGGATGGAATCCGTAGCAGCTGGTCCCGCCGCCGCAGAGCCGCTGCATGCAGTCCACAAAAGACCTGAGAGGCACTGTCTCATCCATGCTGCCCGCCAGGTTGAAGACGCATCCTTCCTCCATAAGGCTTCCCGGGTATTCCGCGAGCATGGCCAGCGCCTTGCCGCAGTCATCGATATAGAGGAAGTTCCACGTCTGGGTGCAGGGGGTCAGCTCCACCAGCTCATCCTTAAGAAACGCGTCCATACAGGTGGATACCAGGGACCATGGATGGTCACCCGGCCCGTATGTGCTGAAAATCCTCACATGTCCGTAATCCATGGAAAACTCCCGGCACAGCTTTTCCGCCTCCGTGCGGACGCGGAGCTTTGCCTCCCCGTAGGGGGAAGCGGGACGGCACTCTGCCGTCTCGTCCGTGAGACTCTCCCTCCTGCCGTATTCCGCCTGGCTTCCCGTAAACAGGAATCTCCGGCATCCCATATCCCGGGCCGCGTGTACAGCCTCCAGGGCAAGGGCGGCGCTTCTCTCCTGGGTCTCAGCATTCTTCCGGGAATCGCTCCCGGCTCCCAGCCATCCCATATGGAGGAACACGTCGTAAGTCCCGGATAATACCTCCGGCAGGCGGCGGATCTCCGTGAGGTCCAGCTCGGTAAAATGAAGGTTCTCCGGAAAGCTTCCGTCTTCCTGCCGCAGGAGGTCCCGCTTCGGGGAGTTCTCCCGCACCACGGCGCACACCTCATGCCCGCGGGCCAGAAGGGCCTTTACCGCTGCCCTGCCCACAAAGCTCGTCGCGCCGGTCGCTATGATTCTCATCTGTCTTTCTCCGTCCTTTTCTCCCCGTCTTCCGGTTCTTTTTCCGGCTTTGCCGCTCCGACCCTCGGGATCAGCATAATCCGGTCCATCTCCTCCTCCGGGAGGAATGGGTACAGATCCTCCAGCGGGGCTGAAATCATGGTTCCGTCCGGAAGCTTCTTGGAGGAGGCCTTCGGCTCAAAGTTCTGGTCCAGTGTCACGAATACTTCGCAGAACACCGGGCCTTCCATGGCCAGGGCCTGTTCTGTCTTTTCCGCAAGCTCGCTGTTGCTGTGAATGCTGACGTAGGGGAATCCGTACGCCCCGGCAATCTTCTCCATATCCGGGAAGGTCAGGTCCCCGCTGTCGATACCGGTTCCCACCAGCGGCTCCCCGAAGAAATTCTTCTGGGTCTGCCGGATGGAATGGTATCCGCCGTTGTTAATCATGAAAATCTTGATGGGCATCCTGTTGCCGATGACGGTCTGCAGCTCCTGGATATTCATCTGGATGCTTCCGTCGCCGGTCACCAGGATGATATCCCGGGTGTGGTCCGCGACGCAGCAGCCGATAGCCGCCGGCAGGCCGTAACCCATGGATGCGATGGCGGAATTCGAGATAAACCGCTGTCCCTTTTTGACCACGTTGCCGTGGCCGCAGACCACGACGGCGGACCCGTTGCCCACCACCACAATCTGGTCTTCGGTAAGCTTTTCGCTCATCGTCCTGGCAAATGCGTACACATTCGCCCGGTTTCCGCTTTCCTCCTCAAAATGCCTTCTCTGTACCACCGGGTAATCCCGTTTCCAGCCCTGGCAGAGGGAAAGCCAATCCGCCTGCGCCTTCTCCTGCTCCTCGTCCATATCGGGCACCTTCTTCTCTTCCAGCACCCGTTCCATCACCTGCAGGAGGTCCTTTACGTCCGCGTGCACCCGCATGTCCGCATGCACTGTCGGTTTTTTCAGTTCCTCCGCGTCGATATCGTTATAAATCACATAAGCCGCCCTTGCCCAGGTATCGAACCGGTATCCCACCTGGCGGAAGCTCAGCCGGCTTCCCAGGGAGAGCACCAGGTCGCTGTTCTGGATGGCAAAATTGCCCGGCCGGTCTCCCACATTGCCGCCCTTGCCGATGTACAGCGGGTGTTCATCCCAGATACAGTCAATGCTGTCCGCGCCGGTCACCACCGGGATATGCAGCATCTCCGCCACCCGCAGGAACACCTCGTGGGCCGCGCCGATCCGGATGCCGTTGCCGGCGTTGATAACCGGCCGCTTTGCCTGCCGGATTTTTGCGATGATGGCTTTCGCGGTCTCTTCCGTCACCTTCGG
>ONXW01000150.1 GCA_900321915.1 uncultured Eubacteriales bacterium | reverse complement strand
TGCTGTTTTCCGGAGGCACGGCCGCGATTGTCTCTGCCGCCGCATCCGGCGTCGGATTTGTGCTCGGTCTTGCCGGGGTTATCAGAAGCGTGTACCTGAAAAGCGGGGAAAAGAAAGACGTAGTAGACCGTTACATCGGCCTGCACGAGTTTTACACCCAGTTTATGGCGGATCACGGCGGCCCCGGGCCGGCTTTTGACAGCAGATACGGGAAAGAAAAAGAGTGTAAAAATATGCTGCGGGAGTTTGCGCTGCGATCCCTGAGCTTCACCTCAGTAGATGAGATGTATACCCATATTATCAGGAAATTTTCAGAAGCCTTGTATAAAGGGACATTCCTGGGGAACGACGGGACTGTCATGGATACGGGGAAACTGCGGACCGAAGCTGCGCAGAACCCGGCTGACCAGCAGCAGAGAGAGATGTTTGAGGAATGCCTCAAGGCGTTCGGCTTTGAAGTAAAGTATCCCACCGTGGCCGGGGAAAAGCCCGAGGTGAAGGAACCGTATCCGGGGGTGAGCGTTATCTTCAAAAAACTGATGAAGTAGCGGCAGAGAGAGAATTCATTTTTCAAAGCCTATTTATAGAATATGTTTGATGTTTCGGCGTGATTGTGCGATAATAGTACACAAGTTGTTGGGCGGTTAGTTAATTAAGGCGCATCGGCCAAAAGAGATAGTAACAACGCGTTCAAAAAGAAAAAAGCGTTGAAAGGAGCAAATATTATGGCGGAATACTTGTCACCCGGTGTTTATGTGGAAGAACTGGAGTCCGGCTCTAAGCCTATGGAAGGCGTGAGCACCAGCACCGTCGGCTTTATCGGCCTCGCGGAAAAAGGACCTGCGGAAGGGATTCCGCAGCTTGTAACAAGTCCGGCTGATTTCAGGCGGATGTACGGCGGATATCTGTCCGAGAATGAGTTTGGGGATTACAGATTCCTGGCTTATGCAGTGGATCAGTTTTTCCTGAACGGCGGATCCAGGGCATTTATCGTCAGAGTAGCACCCTCCGATGCGCAGTGCGCAAAGGGCAGCAGCAAGGTGCTGGATATCAGCGCGAAGAATGCGGGCGCCTGGGGCGACGAGATCACCATTCTGGCAGCGCCGGCCAGCAAGGCAAAGACCCAGATCCTCGAGATCCTGGAGACAGATGCCGGCAAACGCTACATCGTGAAGAACGGCGCAGGCTTCAATGCCGGTGATGTGGTGATGTTCAACGACGGCGAGAATATCTCCTACAACAAGGTTCTCCGGAGCCAGGGCAACATCCTGACCCTTCAGGAAGAACTGGGAGAAGAAGCTGTCGACAAGGAGCTGCTTCCCACGAAGGTTTTGAGCACCTGTGAGTTCAGCCTGGATGTCCGCTACGGCGACGTGGTGGAAGTCTATGACAACCTGAGCTTCAACATCAATGCAGCCAACTATGTGGACAAGAAGCTTTCCAAGTCTGATCTGGTCACCGTTTCCTATATCGGCGGGGAGCAGGAAGACATCGTTCCGCCCTTCGAGCAGATCGCGGGCAAGGACAAGGCAGTTGCAAACCTGGTACTCACCGGCGGTATGAACGGCAGCGCGGACAGCATCACCGCGGCGGATTTCATCGGCGAAGACAGAGGCGCAGGCCTCAGGACCGGTATCCAGGCATTCCTGGACAATGATTCCGTATCCATTCTTGCGGCACCCGGCATCACCGATCCCAACGTGCAGCTGACCCTGGTTGCCCAGTGTGAGAACCTCGGCAGCCGTTTCGCTGTGCTCGACATGCCGAGAGACGCGAAGAAGGTGCAGGATCTGATCAACCACAGGGATATCTTCGACAGCACCTATGCCGCCATGTATCATCCGTGGCTGACCGCCTTCGATCCCCTTGACAGGAAGAACATTGCCATTCCGCCGTCAGGCTCCGTGGCAGGTATCTATGCGAGAACCGACAACACCAGGGGCGTGCACAAGGCACCGGCCAATGAGGTCGTCCGGGGATGCATCGGTCTGGATACCCAGTTCAACAAGGGCGAGCAGGACATCCTGAACCCGAAGGGCATCAACCTTATCCGCTCCTTCCCGGGACAGGGCATCCGTGTCTGGGGCGCCAGAACAGCGTCCAGCGATCCCAGCTGGAAATACGTCAATGTGAGACGGCTGTTCATCTTCCTGGAGGAGTCCATTAAGGCCAACACCAACTGGGCCGTCTTCGAGCCCAACGATGAAGTCCTCTGGGTACGCGTCCAGAGAACCATCAGCGTATTCCTGGAGAACCTGTGGAGAGGCGGCTCACTGGCCGGTTCCGCTCCGGAGGAAGCATTCTTTGTCAATATCGGCCATGATACCATGACGCAGGACGACATCGACAACGGCCGGCTGATCTGCATCATCGGCGTGGCGCCCGTGAAGCCTGCTGAATTCGTGATCTTCCGTCTGTCCCAGAGAACAGCGGACAGCGCTGACGCGGCCGGCGGAGGAGAGGGCTGAGGCTTACGCCGGCAGGGAATAAGTCAGGCTGACTGATATATGTTGATAAGATTCAGGAGGAAAGAACATGGCTGGATATCCTAATCCAAAATTCAGATATAAGGTAGAGATCGACGGCATTGAGGCCGGCGGTTTCTCAGAGGTGACGGGAAGCGATATTACAATTGAGCCCATCGAGTACCGCGAGGGCGATATGACTGCGGAAACCCCGATGAAGGTACCGGGACTCAAGAAGTACGGCAACCTGACCCTGAAGCAGGGTATGACTGACAGCAAGGTTATGTATGACTGGCTTGCAGCCGGCATCCAGGGAGCTGTCGAGAGAAAGACGGTGACCATCACCCTGCTGAATGATACGCAGGCACCGGTGGCATCCTGGCAGGCTATCAACGCATGGCCCACCAAATACACCGCTCCGGACTTTAACGCGACCGCATCTGAGATTGCTATCGAGACGCTCGAGATCGTTCACGAAGGTCTGACCAGAGTTTCTTAAAACGATAACCACCGGGGGCAGGCGGGATGTAAAGTCCCGCCTGTTTCCCGCGAAAGGTTATGTCGAAAGAGGTCAAGAAGATGTTTCAGACTGAATTTCCCTTTACCCTGCCGCGGGGTTATGTCGACAGGGAAGGCAACCTGCACCGGGAGGGCGTGATGCGCCTGGCCAATGCGGCCGATGAGATCCTTCCGCTGAAGGATTCCAGGGTGCAGCAGAATCCCGGTTATCTCACGATCATTATCCTGGCCCGGGTCATTACGAAGCTGGGAACCCTCCCCGCCGTGGATACCCGGATCATCGAGGGACTCTTTACACCGGATCTTGCCTATCTCCAGGATTTCTACCAGAGGATCAATCTGATGGAGATTCCTGTGTATAAAGGCGTATGTCCTCACTGCGGCAAGGAGGTAGAGATCCCTGTAAATTTTACCGAAGCCGGGGTATAAAGCCCTATCCTCAGGAAAAGATATATGAGGAGGCCGGCTTTATCGCCTATTACCTGCACTGGAGCAGGGAAGAGGTCCTGGCCCTGAGCCATATGGAGCGGATCAGGTGGTGCGGGGAAATCTCGAAGATCAACCGGAAAATCAGCGATGAACCCGAACAGGCGCTGCTGCTGCCGTAAGGAACGACTGGAGTAAATATGAGCATTCATGACAGTCTGCTTTTAAACAGTAATTTTGTGGTTCATATCGGTTCTGCCATATACAGCTTTGCGCGTATCAGGAATATCTCCGAGGCGATAGAGGTGGAGTCCGTGCGCGAGGGCGGTGACAACCAGCATGTGCACAGTCTCTTAAAGCAGCGTTCCGCCGAGCAGAAGATAGTGTTTGAGAGAGGACTGCTGGCGAATCCTGACGGCGAGCCGGATACGGCTCTCAGCCCCGGCACCCTGGTGAGCAATGTCCAGATTCTGGTCATGAGCCGGGGCGACGTAAAAAAGAACTATTACTTTGATGAGGGTCTGATCACAAAATGGGAGATCTCCGGACTGGATGCCATGGAAGGGAAAACCATCTACCGGACCATTGAGATCATCCACAGCGGGCTGCATGAGGGCAAGATTCCGTAGTTTGCCGTATGGGGACAGCTTCCGCCTAAGGCGCAGATCCCGCGCAGGCTTTGACTATGCAAATGACAACCACTGCCCGGCAGATAGGCCGAAACAGGCCGCTGCCGGTATTTTCCAGATATATGAGACCCGCAGACAGATTACAGGTATCCACATCCTTTGCCGAGGCCATCATAGCCAAGTACAGGGCCCCGGAAGGACAGGACCTGCCATCTGTCCGCTTTGCGTATCTGAAAACAGCAGCGCTGGCCGCCGAGACCATGGACCGCCTGGCGGCGCAGCTGATTACCCTGAACCGGATTCGGGTAAATATACACAATTACCACTGGATAAGGAACTATGCGGTATCTCTGGAAAACAGCTGCAGGGTACTTTTCAGTGAGCTGTCGTTCCATGCGCGGACTGCGCCCGGCGCCGTTTCCGCCACTTCCCTGAGGGAGCTGGAACGGGTGTTTCACGAGATGGAGGAAAGTTCCGTCCGGAGCGGTGCCGCGGAACGCGGGGGATCCTCCGGAACAGCCTTCGTTACAGTGCCGCAGGAGGAAGAGAGAATTCTCCGCATTCTCACGGCGGCATCCAGGGGAAACGGGATGCGGGAGCGGTATATGTCCCTGCTGTACCGCCGTCTTAAGGAATCGGAGCGGTCGGAAAGACCCGATGCATCCTCCCGGGAGATACTTCAGGGGGCCGTGACGGAACTGTTCCAGATCGGAAGGCTTCAGCCTGTGATGAACAGCTGGGCATCGGAAGAAGCCAGACAGTTTTTCTGGAGAGTACAGAGGGCGCCCGAGCAGGAGCGGAATATGATCCTGCGGGCGGGAGGATATTCCACTATCCTTTCCCTGGAGAGAGAACTGAGAGTCATGGACCGGGCAGCGTTCCGGCGGTTTTCCGCAGCGCTTGCGGAACAGCTCATGAATCTGCCGGAGTTCTCCGCCGTCGGTACCGGGGGGGATGTCCCTGCCGTGAGCCTGGTGGAGCAGATGCCCGAAGAGGAATGGAACCGGTTCACAGAGGAGCTGGCGCAGGCGGGATTCGTGTTCGGAAGCGACAGTCTGCACTCGCCCGATGAGTCCCCTTACTGGGCGTCGGAGCAGGCAAGGCAGCTCTTCTGGAGAATTCAGAGAGCGCCGGAGCAGGAACGCCGGTTTTTCCTGCAGGCAGGCGGCTTTGCGGGCATGGAAACTCTGGAAACACTGCTCCGCACGATGGATGAAGTGACATTCCGCAGTTTTTCCGCACAGCTCCTGGAGCGCCTGACGCGCTTTTCCGAAGAAAAGTCCGAGGTGAACGCCTCATCCCCCGAGCTGGTTTTCATAAAAGATACACAGGGATTTCTCCGCGGAGAGCAGGTGTCTTCAAATCTGACGGTCACGGAAGAAAAGAGGATATTTACCGAGACGTTAAGCGGGAGGCGGGAAGGCGCGGAGATCCTGCACCGCATGCTGCGGGATTATACGGAGCGGACGGAAATCCTGAGAGAAAACAGGACAGCGGGAGAAGCGCTGTCCGAGACCATCCTGAACCTGACGATGGCTGAATGGGAGCAGTTCCGGGAGGAACTGAACATTCCGGAGATCAGGCACATACTCCCCCATATACCCGGCATCGTGTCCGGGGAGAACGGGGAGGCGCCTTCCGCGGAACCGGCAGGGGAACCGGAGCCCGGCACCCCTGAGCAGGCCCTGTTGATACAGGGGATGCGGATGTCCCGGGAAAAGCGGGAAATGATCCGTACCCTCTATGACCTGAGCCTTATCCCGGACAGTTCTTTCCGGGTCATGGATCGGGTTCTCCGGGAGAACACGATTCTCAGGGAATACAGTATACGGGAAAACAGCCGGCAGTATTTCCGCAGTCTTTCCGCAAGAGAGAGGGAGAACTGGGCTGATTTTGTCCGGGAGCTCCTGAAGGAGGGAGAGCCCGGCGGAGTTTCCCCGGATCAGGTATACCTGCGTATGTACAGCGGGAATGCCGCGGCAGCGGGTGTTCCCGGCATAGCGGATATTCTCGCGGATACGGAGAGGAGCGGCCGGGAGGCCGCGGGATCTGTCCTGGAGCACCTCCGGGAGGCCAGAATCGAGATGGCCCGGACCGATACGGCAGAGCTCCGCACGGCCCGGACCGAAGTGCTGCAGGGCCGGTACATTCGGGAACCGTCGGAGGCTGCACTGGAATCTGCGGAAGCAGCGGCGGAATCTGCGGAAGCAGCGATGGAATCGGTGGAAGCCGCGAGGTATCAGGATATACCGGAGCTTCGCTCCGCGGATATGGAGGTTCCCTCGGGACAGGCGGCTGCAGCGCAGCAGGGAGCGCCCGCTGTGCCGGCATCCGAATTGCGGGAGACCCGGACAGAGTATCACGACATAGAATTTGAGACAGTCACGCACCGGACGGAGGAACGCATAACCCGGGAGACCGGACGTGATTTGAAAGAGCTTGCCGACCGCCTGGAAAGGCAGGAGAGGGAGCTCGGCAGGATCCGGGACCTCCAGGAGAGAATGGCGGGACGGAACCTTAAGGGTGAAGTGCTGAAGAAACTGGAAGAGCAGGCAAAGATGGAACGCCTGAGGGGAGGCCGTTAAGACTATGGCAGTGAAAAAGGGAAAGATCAGTATCTGCAACGAAAAGGGGTCGCCCCAGGACAGCGTCAGCTTCACATTTAACCCATCCTCTTATTCCATCTCGACCATGCCGAATTACAAGGATGTCCCGCATCTGATGAAGGATACGGAAAAGCAGGAATTCCTGGGCGGTGTGGGCAGAACCCTGAGCGTACAGCTGATTTTCGATTCCTTCAGCGACAGCGACCTGTTTTCCGACGATACGGTAAAGAACCTGACGGAAGGCGTTGAGAACAAGCTGAAACCGGTGACGGACAAGCTGAAGAAGCTGGAGCAGGCGGTGCATATTGAGGGGGAAATCCATGAACCGCCGCTGGTGATCTTCACCTGGGGCAACCTGAACTTCAAGGGAAGAATTACCAGCTACAAGACGAATTACACCATGTTCTCCATGGAAGGAAAACCCATCCGCGCCACGGTGGACCTGTCCATCAATGAATACCGGGACCCGGCGAAGGCCTCCAGGGAGAGTCCTTTCGAATCCCCGGACAGGACCAAGAGCAGAGTGGTGGTGGAAGGGATGAGTCTGTGGAGTATTGCCTACGAGGAATATGACGACTGTGAAAAGTGGAGAGTCATCGCGAAGGCAAACAATATTATGAATCCGCTGGACATCCGGCCGGGCCAGGTGATCCGTGTCCCGGCGCTGGATAACGGCAGATAATGGGACGGGATGGCTGATGGCAGATTTGATGACCGCAGTCTGGGAGTATGAGAAGCTCCAGACAACATATAAGGATTTCCGGGTGCCTGCAGCCTCCTTTGTGATAGGCGGCAAAGACCTTACGAAAACGAACGCGGCGCTGACCCGGATAGAGGCTGTTCTCAGCCTGGACGGCGCTTCCAGCGTCAGGGCCGAGTTTGCGGACTGTTACAGTGTGAAAAACGGCTCCTTCGACAGCGCCGTTTCGGGCGCGGCCGTGCCCGGAAAAACCGTGGAGCTGCTGCTGGGATACAGCTCTTCCCTGGTGAAGGTATTTCAGGGGTATCTGTCCAATGTAAGGATCCATGCCTCCACGGAGACCGGCTACAGTCTGGAATTTGTCGGACTGGACGTCCGCCGGCTCATGATGACGGATAATTTCCATGTCCGGGAGCTCAAGATCACGAATTACAGCGACGCCGTGTCCGAGGTCCTGAAACGGTATAAAAAGCTGGCCTCCGCCGTCATTGACGCCACGGATGAGAACCTGAAGGACGGTCTCATCTGGCAGAACGGTTCGGATTACGATTTCATCACCAGGGACCTGATTGACAGCGGGCGTGTGGAGAGAGAGTTTTTTGCGGCGGTGGACAAGGTTTATTTCCGAAAGCCCCGCAGCGTCTCATCGCCTGTACTCACGCTGCGGCCCGGCGGAGGGCTCATCAGCCTGGAGACGGACGGGGAATACCTGAATACCGCCTGGAATGTGCTGGGATTTGACCCGGCAGCGGGAAAGCCCATCCAGGACAGGGCGGCGGCGAAAACAGACGGCACTGTGACGGATGCCCTGGGAGGTCCGGGGGAGTATTTCGTTTCCGACCCCGCGTGCGTGAATAAGACACAGACCGGAAGACGGGCGAAGAGCCTGGCGGACACGGCACTGCGCGGGAGCCAGAAGGCAGTCATCCGGACCATCGGTCTGCCGGAAATGATTCCGGGCCGTTTTGTAAAGATCGAGCGGGTTGACAGCCTGGTCAATAAGAAGTATTACATCACGCGGGTCACCCACACCTTTGATGAAGACGGTTTCCATACCGTGCTGGAAACAGAGGGGTGGGAATAAGGAGAGCGGGAGGTCGGACAGATGTACGAAGATGCGTCCCGGGCCGGCGGGGTCATAAACGGCGGTTCCATGAGATACGGACTGGTACAGGGAGTCGTCAAGGAAAACTATAATAAAGACCTGCCCGGCAGGATCAGGGTGGAGTATTATATCGGCGAAACCGGGAAAATGCTGACGGGATGGATTCCCGTGATGACGCCTTATGTGGCGAAGGACGCAGGTTTCTATATGCTGCCCGAGATCGGCACGGACGTGGTGATCGGGTTCCTGAACGACAGGCTGGAATGCCCGGTGGTTCTGGGAACACTCTGGAGCAGCGAGGTAAAACGTCCCGAGAAGGCCGTCGATGAGAAAAACCTCACGAAAGTCATCCGTACGGCGGGCGGCACGGAGATCCGCATTTCGGACGCGGATAAAAAGCAGATGTTCACCTTAAGCACGCCCGGCGGCCTGACCATTTCCCTGGAGGATGAGAAAAACATCCTTCATATCCGGGACAAGGATAAGAAAAACCGGATGACTATTGATGCCGCAAAAGGGGAGATCGAAGTCCAGGCCGACAAAAAGATATCCCTGCGTGTCGGGAGTACGGAAGCCGTGCTGGAAGGCAGCAAGCTTACGCTGAAATCCAATTCGGTGGACGCGACCGCAAACCAGAGCCTGAGCCTGAAGGGGCAGAGCACCCTGCTGAAGGGCAGCCAGACCCAGGTGAAGGCGGACGCCAGCCTGACTGTTCAGGCCGGCGGCGTCACGGAAGTGAAAGGCAGTATGGTCAAGATCAACTGAGGCAGTAAGAAAACGGAGCAGCCGAATGACGAATACACAGGGCAGTGAATTTCTTGGCAGAGGATTCGCCTTCCCGCCGGGCGTGGACCCGGTGACGGGGGAGATGCGCACCGCGGAGTATGAGGAAGACATACGCCAGGCCATCTATGTGATTATTATGACCCGGAAGGGAGAACGGGTGATGCGGCCGGATTTCGGCTGTTCTATCCATGAGTACGCTTTCGACAACATGGATTATGAGACGCTCTCGAGGATCGAGGAGACCGTGGAGGAAGCCCTGATCCTGTGGGAGCCGCGCATCCGGGACATTGAGGTGCACGCAAACCGCGCGGAAGCGGGAAAGCTTAACATTGATATCAGCTATGTGGTCAGGGCCACCAATAACCCCTACAACCTGGTCTATCCCTTCTACATCAGCGAGGGGCTGACCGAAGAACTGTAAAGATAAGGCAGGATCGCCGGAAAGGAGGTATATGAAGAAGAACAGGCAGAGAACGACAGAAGAGATCCTGAAGGAAATTCAGGAAAAAGCGCATTCATATACACCGGAATGGCGGCTTGACACAGCGCAGCCCGATATCGGCGGCGCGCTGGCCTGCGTATATGCGGGAATGCAGAACCGGCTGGACAGGAAGTTTTCGCTGCTTCCCGAGAAGTACAGAATCGATTATTTCAACTGTCTGAATACGTCCATGAAGGCGGCGGCCCCCGCGGAGGGGTATGTTGTTTTCGGACTTTCCGGGGAGGATATGAACGGATCCTTCCTCCCGGCGGGAACCGCCCTGCGCAGCGATGTGGCGGAGGACGACGGGACGACCGTGCCGGTAGAGCTCACGGAAGATATCTTCATCGCCCCCGATACCCTGTCCGTCGTTTACGAGACCAGGGGATCCAGAGATTATATCGGGCTTCTCTATGAGGCCGGGATGGAAGAAGAGTCCGGATTCCCGCTCTTCGGCATGTCCGCGGATAATCTGGAGCGGCATGTTTTCCGGCTGAGCCACCCGTACCTGTTCCGACTGGACGGCCAGGGCGTAATCGGCCTCCGGTTTTACGACAGCGAGGGGGCGCTTCTTTCCGGAGACGCCATTTCCCGCTTTACCGATCCTTCCGCCGTCCGCTTTTTTTATGTGAGCGGCGAAGAAGAGAAAGAGGAGAACCTCAGCAGCGCGGTCATTGACAAGGGGACCCTCTGGATCAAAAAGGACGCTTCCCAGGAACCCTGGGGGAACACGGAGGTTTCCGGGATCCTGAGCGGCTGGCTCTGCTGCGAGGTCAGGGATATCCGGGGGCTGGAGAGCTTTTCCCCCGCAGGTATCCGCATCACGGCGGAATCCCCGGCAGCGGCTCCGGATGTTATCCATGCCGCGGGCAGCGACCAGACCCTGACGGAACCGTGCCTGCCCTTCGGAGAACGCTTTTCTGTGTTCGATGACGTGTATTTCGGAGCGGCGGACGCATTCAGCAAAAAGGGTGCGAAGATAGAACTGCGTTTCGCGGAGGAGTTCGTCCGGGTCCCCATCATTGACCCGGAACAGAACAGCTCCTTCCAGTGGAAGCTCATCATGAAGAAAGAGGAGTTCCGCCAGGAGAAGCAGTATGACATCACCATAGAAGAGGTGATCTGGGAGTATTACAACGGCAGCGGCTGGGCGAGGCTGTTTAAGGGAAATGAGTACACGGACACCTACAGCGTGTCCAGAGGCCTGGGCCGCCAGTATAAGACAATCCGTTTCACCTGCCCGGATGACATGTCGCCGGTTCTTGCGGGATCGGGGGAAAACTACTATATCCGGGCGCGGATCCTGAAGGTTAACAACGCCTACAAGACCATTGGATATTATGTGCCGCCGGTTATTTCGGATGTCACCATCTCCTGGGCATACGGGGGAGAAGGGGTGGAGCCGGAATATATGACGACCGAAAACCATCTGGAAGAGCAGCTGGTCAATATCCGCAGGGAACGGCTGGCAAACCGGGTGCTGAACCCGATCCGGGCGGCGGAGGACAACCGTCCCGCCATGTATATGGGATTTACCGCCCCGGCGGCGGAGGGGCCGATCAGGATGCTCTGGGAGGTAGAACAGACCATGGCGGAGACCCAGCCCGAGGTCAGCTGGGAATACTGGCGGGGTGAATGGGCGCCGCTTATGCCTGCGGACGGCACGGAGAATTTCCGCAGGACAGGGACTCTTACGTATGCGGGAATACCGGACGCGAAGCCCCTGACCCTGTTCGGGCAGAGATTATACTGGATTCGCGCAGTCCAGACAGAAGTCATTGCCAGGAGGACTTCCGTTCCGTTTATCAGGAACTGGTTTATGAACGGGGCAAAGGTTACGACCCTGCGTCACGGATTTGATGAGTACTGGACCATGGAAAGCCGGGAGATGGACGCCACCATCACTCTGCTGAACCGGCATATCCACCATCTTGAGCTGTGGGTGAGGGAGGACGAACGCCTGAGCCGTGAGGAGATCGCCGCGCTCTCCGCCGACGGGAGCTACAGGGAGGTCCGGGATGAGAACGGCGCCCGGAGTTTTGCCTGGATACGCTGGAAACAGACGGACAGCCTCGAGCGGCACGCTTCCGGGGAGAGAGTCTACCTGCTGGATGAGAATGAAGGAATACTCACCTTTGGCGGGAGCAGTGGATGCCGGGTTCCGGCACCCGGCGTTATCGACGGGATACGGGCCATCTACAGCATCGGCGGGGGGAGAATCTGCAGCCTGCCCGCAGGTACGGTAAACGGACTGGAGCTGGCGGAGGGATATATCAGTTCTGTCTCCAATCCGCTGCCCCTGACAGGGGGATATGACAGGGAGACCGCAGCCGGCGCGATTCGCAGGGCCGCTGCGGAGCAGAAGCACCGTTTCCGGGCTGTGACGGAAGAGGATTATGAAGAGCTGGCCCTGAGCGCCGCGGGAAATATACGCAAGGCGCGCTGCCTGTCCGGCGTGGATTCCGCCGGGAATGAAATGCCGGGCGCAGTGACCCTGGTACTCCTGACAGACGACTACAATGACCGGGGAGCGGGGTTCGAAAGGCTGAAGGAACAGCTGTATGATTACTTTGAAGACAAGCTCTGCGCGACCTACAGCTGTGAGAGAGGTTTTAAGATCCGCCGGGCGGAGATCGTGGAGATTGAGCTCCACGTGGAAGCCGTAATCACGGATTATCAGAGACTGTACAGGATCCAGAAAAAACTGCAGGAAAAACTGACAGAGTTCCTGGATCCGGTAAATGGCAATTTTGACGGGAAGGGCTGGGAGATAGGAAGACTTCCCGAACGTTTCCAGATGGAGACTGTTGTCCGGTCGGTGGAAGGCATCGAGAGCCTGCGGCGCTGCACGGTGTTCGCACGGATGATCAGCCGTACCGGCAGTCCCGCGGTGAGCTACGAAATGGTGAAAAACATGCCGTTTGTACTGCCTGTGGGAGGAAAGCACCAGTTCAGGCTGGAACGGAAAACCAGTGAAACGATAAAGGAATGACGCGCGCTGTAAAACAGTGCGCCAGGTGGAGGGACGTATGCTTCCGGAGCTGAAGCTGGACAGCGATTCTTTTGAAAATTTAATAGAAGAATACAGAAGCCAGATCGCCGGAATCTATCCGGACTGGACGGATTATAATTATCACGATCCGGGGATTACCTTTCTGGAGCTCTTTTCCTGGATGCAGGAAAACCAGCAGTACTATATGGAACAGCTGGGACCGGAGCATTACAGGCAGTTTTTCCGTCTGGCGGGAATCCGTCCCTTTAAAAGGGAGCCTTCCCATGTGCTTGCGGAAGCGATGGACCTGGAACGGCCGGGAAAGCTGGTCATACCGGAGGGAACGGTCTTTACCTCGGGAGGCCTGCATTTTGAGACCGTCCGGGAGGAGATGCTCCCTGCGGCCAGGATCGTGCGCCTCGAGCGGAGGGATTCCTCCGGCAGGACGGAGTACAGTACGGAGACGGGGATTTCCGGGGAACATACGGGAATGGCCTTTGCGCCTTTCGGAACAGTGCCGGAGGCAGGCAGTGCCATGTATTTTTTCATAGACGGGGAACTGCCGGCAGGTGAGGATTTCAGGATGTCGCTGCTTCTGGCGGACGAGAAACGCAATCCCCTCGTCGGGGAGACATTTGTCCCGCTGGGGGCCCTTGACTGGGAATATCGCACGGAGGCGGGATGGCGGCCTCTGAAAGTCCTGGAAGATGAGACCAGGGGGCTTCTGTATTCCGGCCGGATCTGCTTCCGGATGGAGAAGGGGCTTCCCGCTTCAGGCGGGGATGCGATGCTTCGCGTGACATACCGCGGGGGCGGATTTGAGGAGGCACCCGTGATCCGGAGCATCAGTCTCCGGGAGATCGAGATGCGGCAGACCTATACGCACCGGTATCCCGAAGGAAGGCTTCTGGCAGTGGGAAACGGGTTTCCGAACCAGGAATACCCGCTGCCGTCGGAACATTTCCTGGCGGACAGTGTTGAGATCCAGGCGGAAGATATCCTGCATCCCGGCAGGATGAACCTGTGGAAAAGACAGGATGATTTCTTCGCGGCAGGTCCCGGGGATTTCTGTTATACACTGGATGAGCAGGCCGGGACCGTGCGCTTCGGGGACGGCTGGCACGGACTTCCGCCGGAAGGCAGGATCGTTATAACAGCGTTTTCCGAGACGGCAGGCGCGGGGGGAAATATCAAGGGACATTCGGTATTTGCCGCCGGGGATCCGGCCTATCATGCCGCGGACGGGCTGAAGTTCAGAATGACGAGGCTTGTCTCTCCGGGCAGGGAGCCGGAAAAGACGGAAGAAGCCCTGCTCAGGCTCCTGCGTGAGCAGAACAGAACCTGGCGGGCAGTCACCTGCAGGGATTATGAGGAGCTGGTAAAGGAGACGCCGGGGCTTATCATCCACTCTGCCCACGCGTGGACAGAGGAGGACAACCCGAAAACCGTCAACATCGTGGTCAGGCCGGGTTCGGATAACCAGGCCCTGAATCTGACGAAGGGATACAGGGATAATATACGTGCGTATCTGGACGAACGCAGGATCCTGGGCACCATCGTCCGGCTGCATTCCCCGGAATACATCCGGGTCAATGTCAGCTGCGAGGTTATTCCCGCGCCCCAGTACCGGGACTGCGAAGCTCTGATAGAACAGGAATTCCGCCGCTTCTTTGCGGAAAAGAACCGGCTTTACGGCGTGCCGCTGGAATTCGGGGAGCTGTACGGAAGGCTGGACAGACTTCCCTTTGTCCGGAGGATAAGCTCTCTGCAGATGGAAGCGGACAGGCCGGGGGTCGGAAGAAAAGGGAACGGAGACCTGGTTCCTCCGAAGAACGGTGTTTTTCTGATGGGGGACCCGCTGATCCTCCTGGATCATTACAGGGATTAAAACGATTTATGAATTATTTCGTGATCAATAAACAGCTGGATTATGAACGGGGATACCTGAGCGGGCTGGAATACCGCAAGGGGAGGCTTCGCCTGCAGAAGGACGCGGAGAAAGGGTGCTTCTTTTCCAGGGTTTTCGACAGCCAGGATGACGGATGCATCTGGCACCGCTTCACGCTGGATATCGGGATGCGGATAGGAAGCGGGCTCAGAACTTCCTTCTACTGTTTTGATTCTCCGGAGCTTGTATGGAAGAACCGCAGAACCACGGCAGCGGAGCTGCTGCGGGATCCGCAGATCACACCGGAGGAGAAGAGAGAGGCGATGGAGCCCTGGTGCGCACTCCGCGCTGCGGGCCGCAGTGATATCCTGCTGCATGAAACGGCGGGAAGATATATGGTTGTTGAGGTGGATCTCGAACGGCGGGAGGCGGATAATTCTGTCGGCGACATGTGCCTCTGGTTCCCGAAGGAGACCTGGATGAGCTATCTTCCGGGAATCTACAGCAGGCATCAGGATCCGGGAGAGTTTACGGACCGCTTCCTGAGTATTTTCCAGAGCATACAGGATGACCGGGAACAGGATATCCGCGGCAGTGCGGGGATGCTTCATCCCGCTTCCGCGGACCGCAGGCTTCTGGAGGAGCTGGCAGGGTGGTATGACCTGAAAGACCTGTACCTGTGGCCGGATTCCAGGCTTCGCGCCCTGGTGATGAGCGCGCCGGAGCTGTTAAAAAAACGGGGTACGGTGGCAGGACTGAAAGAATACCTGCGGCTTTATCTCGGCGAAGAGGCGATGGTGGATGAAGAACCGGACGAACCGTGGAGTTTTTCCGTCCTGGTTCCCGCGGAGTATTTCGATGACCCGCGAGAGTACCGCTCTCTTATGCGGATTATCGGACATATGAAGCCTGCCGGGATGACAGTAAAGATTAAGGCCTCAGTAAAAAAGAAACGAACCAGCGATGAAGTGCATCTGGGTATAGACAGCATGCTGGAAGGCGAGGATCCGGGAGGGACCGGGAATGAATAATCTGCAGTTTTTCCCCTTTGAACGGAATCAGTATTATCACGGCAAGCTGATGACGTATCAGGACATGACTTCGGAACAGAAGTATATGAACGATAAAAGAAGGCTGATTAACCGGTTTCTTCACGGCGTCGGCGTCGTATCCGGCCTGCAGGTGGTGCGGATGGATGAAAAAACGCTCTCCGTGGAAGCCGGAATCGCTCTGGACGATACCGGCCGGGAGATCGTGATCGAAGAACCCCGGGTGCTGATGCTCGCCCAGACGGAAGGCTATGAGGACATCATGTCCCAGGAGGACCTTTCCAGCGCCTATCTCTGTCTCGGATACCGGGAGGAGGGCGTCTGCCCCGCCAGGACGGCAGCCGGGACAAACGGCAGGACGGAGGCTTTTGAAAAATGCAGGGAAGGCAGCCGCCTGTACCTGAGCGCTGTCCGGACCGGTGACGACAGGGATACGCTCCTGAGCCTGACATCCCAGACAGTAATACTGTTTGAAAACAATGATCTTGTCATAACCCGGCGCATTCCTTCTTTCGTGCGTTCGGCCGCCTCTTTTGAGACAGTTCTCCGGATCGAGGCAAAGCATGAGCTGGAGGACGTGACGGTGTCTGTTGCCAGCAGTCTGTCGGCGATCAGCCAGGACGGCGCGGAATCCATGGAAGAATCCTGGAGCGGTTCCTTCCGGTCGGCGGGGGACGCCGCAGAGCTTAAGAAGACCTGCACCGCGTACTCCGTGGAGCATGCCTACGGCATCATCGCCACCCGCCGGAGGAATCTCCGGGTGACAGCCGCCGGACGGGAGTATTTCCCAGCGGCGGACGCAACCTCCAGAATCCTCATCAGCACCGAGGATACCTACCATCAGATGATGGAGTCCTGGTATCAGGGTTCTATGAACCAGTACCTGAGCGGAGGCGGGATGCGGGGCATCTATCTGGCCAGGCTGTACCTGAAGCGGACGGGTGACGATGTAAGCATCGAGCGGGTTGACCAGCTCCCCTTCGATCAGAGAGTATATAATGCATTTGTGAATACGGGCCTGACGGAACAGCTGATCCGGGATGTGGACGCGCTGAAAGCCCAGGTCACGGGAACCAGGAGTTCCGATGCGCGCAGAAAGCCTGAGGAACGTCCCCAGAAGACCGCAACAGGCGTCTTTGAGTTCGATTTGGGGATCGGGGGAAAAGCGGGGGAGCGCTTCTTCTCCGGGGAGATCGTCCACGGTCTCGGGCTCGGCAGGCTCAGGCTTGATCTTTCCCTCGAGTCCGAAGAGACCCAGTATTTTGGGTCTGCGGAGATCTTCGAGGATATGAATGTCCGTGCGGAGCTGGC
>ONXW01000024.1 GCA_900321915.1 uncultured Eubacteriales bacterium | reverse complement strand
CGCAGGGGTAAGTATTCATATCAGTTAATCCGGCATGGGAGGATTATAAAACCATACCGTTTCCGGTCCCTGATGCCAGGTGTACTCATAGATGTTCATCAACCGGGTCCCGCCGGCGCCGGTATCCTCCGCCTCAAACACGAGATACAGCTTTTCTCCTTCCTTCTCCCCTTCCGGGAATACACCGTCAACCATCAGGTATCCGCGCTGCAGGTCGTTTCTCCAGCTCATTGTTTTTCCGTGGGGAATCGGACTGAAGCTTTCGACATTCTCGCCGGGATAGCCTTTGGTAAACCGGTATTCCGGCGACGTGCCCGTCACCGCCCCGGCGGTATCAAAAGATACATCCCCCAGCCAGAGGGCGCAGCGGAGGGAATCCGGAACGTCCTCGGAAATCGTATCACAGTAAATACAGATCTCCTCGACAAAAGAATCGCCGGCATAGTACAGATTCCTGAGTCTCAGCTCGGGAATACGGACAAGGATCTTCTTATCTCCCTCCTCCAATCTGCAGAGCATATCCCTGCCGTCAGTTCCGGTCCTGCCCATCTTCGCACCGGCATCTCCCCCGGCGCCTGCTTCCCCTGCTGTCCCGGTATAGCGGATATCCGTCCTCTCCCAGTGGCCGGGGAATTCCTCCTTATAAAACTCCGGATCGCCCTCATGGTCCTCCCCGGTTTCTTCTACGGCGCTTTCCGTCTCCCCGAAAGTCCATCTGAACTTCCAGACAGTACGCATCACAGGGGCGTCCGCCCCGGTGTCTGACAGGTCCAGGACCAGCCAGATCTCATCCCCCTCGGCGACCTTTTTAGGAAAATACCCTCTCGCAGCAAAATAGGTATCACTGTCCCCTGCCGCATTTTCGGCGCTTCCTGTACGCCCGTCATTCTCCGGGGTAAAACAGTTCAGCTGTACCTGGGCGTAAGAAGTGCTGACATTTTTAAGGCAGTATTCCAGGACCGTCAGCTTATCAAAAAGTCCGGGATCCCCGGAAGAGGGCAGCGCAAAATACAGCGCGCCGCAGGGCACTCTCTTCTCCTCCTGCTGTTTTTTTGTGCGGGTAAATGTGATGTACGGTTCACAGGCCGCACCGGCCTGATAGGTCTTTCCTACGCCGGCAGCGGAAAATGTGAACAGTTCTTCATCCGCCTCCCCGACCGTTATCTTTTCTGCCAGGTTCCAGCAGCCGGGATTCACCTTCCCGTCAGAATAAACCTTCCCGTCATCGGTTCCTGCTGCCGCATCAAGGCCTTCCGCTGCAAGGAACGCCCGCGAACCGATGTCCGCGTCACTGTCTCCCGCTGCGGCTGTCTCCGCTCCCGCGGCTCCGCCCGGCGGTCTTTTGCCCGAACCGCCGCCGCACCCCGGGAGAAAGGCCGCCGCCAGGCAGCAGGCCAGCGCAAGTAAAACAGTTCTCTTTTTCATAATCCGGCGCCTCCTTCTCCCCTTCATCTGCCTTTCTCCGAAACGTCCGGTCATTTAAGCCCCCGACTGTCGTAATCCTCTCCCCATTCTTCCCATTCCTGTCCTGCAGGAACGCGGAGATATACCGAACTGTCACTCCTGTCTGAGCTGCGTAGTTTTATATAATTGTTGTTGGGCATTGTTATTATATAATCCGAGGACAGGTCACGTAAATCCAGGGTGAGAGTATTCCCGTCCACTTTATAGGAATCAAAGAACAGCTGATTTACGCCATCGTTAGGCAGCCTGATATAGTTTTCAGCAATGATTATTCTGAATTCAACCCGGTGGCCGGACTCATCAAAAGTAACGCCGTCACGTACATACTGGCCAAGGAACGGTGTGATATCGTCGCCTCCCGCGGTGAGTTCATATGAAGCATAAATGCCCCCTGTGCCGAACAGGTCATATATCCGCAGTCTTCGTGAACCATTGCCATTTTTATCTCCTGTTTCCAGCTGGGCTCTTCCATCGTCTGACGAAAATGAACCTGTATCCGGATCATAGCTCATGTCAGCTGAATATAATTTTCCCCCATTCTCTTCCGAAACAGATACATGAACACTGCCTGTGTCGGGATCGGGATCAATCTTCGCCGTGACCTTTTTCTGTGAATACACATAAGCCGTGAGGCCTTTTCCGACAAACTCCCGCTTATCCATCGTTCCCGTATATTCTTTCGGTATATTTTCGATATCCGGGAAGGCACCGTCCTTTCCTTCATTCATACTGTGGAAGCGGACGGAAATTTTTGCTTCGCCTCCGGTCAATCCGCCGGAATAATGGGAGGACGATTCATTGATAACCATCAGAAGATAAGAGTGGCCCTTGATCGGGATCTCCTTTAACCCGCCGTCCCAGGACCTGTATGCCTTGATTTTGCCATACTCGTCTCCATAAATATCCATCAGGACAGCCGATGTTCCTGTGGTTTCCAAAGCAACGGAAAACCGGTCATACTCTGCGGGAAGGTACAAAGGATTGAATGCTATGAAATGCACACCATAGCGCGGCAGCGTAAAAGTGCATTCCCCGCCTGTCCCATTCTTTGGTTCAAAACTGTCAAAGAATCCCAGTTCCCTCAGGTTCAGATTTCCTCCGTCAAAGGATCCTACATAGAGCTCCCAGGGATTTGTGTACCGCGATTCAAGCGTCCCCTTTGCTACCAGTTCGTCATAGTATCCTCTGGTCAGCTCCGGCATCGTTTTGCCGGAATGTTTTACAATCAGATCCTCCACCGGCTTTCCTGAAGAAGTCACCGTGTATTCCGGCAGCAGCTTCGGAAGGAACTTATCGCCGGTGATTTTCATCAGATACTGGATCAGCGGGCGGCGGGCATAACCATCATTGCCGGCGGAATTGCCGGAAACAAACACGGTTGAGCTGGGCGTCATGCCGTCAAACTGACGGATCGCGGTATATACGGTTTTTCCGGTATCTTCATCCGTATATCTTTCATTATAAGCGTTTGTCCGACGGTCTACCCCTGCCCTGTCACCTTTGACATCTTCATAATAGACTGCCATTGCCTCGTCAAACCAGAGCGCCCGGAACCCTTTATTGGTATATTCAGATTGTATAAAATGAAATATTTCATGGCAGAGGGTATGATAAAAGCCTACCGCAGAACTGTTCAGGTAGGTTTCCCCACTTTTATATCCATCCGTCAGTTTGGAGAATTTCAATAAGAAGTATTGCCAGTTCTGCCGCCCTGCGAATCCCATTCCATAACCACCGTCGGCATCGGGATTATCTGTGTTTTCGACATCGACAGGCCAGCTGGTCCTTGTTTCTTTGGGATACTCTTTCCGGTAATCCGCCAGTATAGCTTCCATGTCATTTGCGATATCCAGAGCGTCCTGTGCCATCAGCTTTCCCTTTTTGGGAATGGTATCGTCATTATACATCTTTTCCGGAATATTAACGGAAAAATGACCGCCTTCCGACGGCACTTTGTAGACGACTTCAATAAACCACCTTGTTTCCACAGTGCCGTTCACTGCCTTCAGGTCAAGGGCATCCGTCCTCCTTCTGGCGGCGTCATAGATTTCTTCTTCAAATCCGGCACTGCCCGTGAACATTAAATCATTGACGAAATCTCCGCACCCGCTTAAATCCACCGAAGCGGAAAGCCTACCGTCCGCCTGTTCTGTTTCCAGCGGAACATATAAAAAACCTGCCTCCCCGCTGCTGCTGCGGTAAGGAATACCAAGGCTGATCCTTGGTGTGAAACCCTCTTTCGTCTCGGGCACCGGCGCACTCAATGTTATCTGTGTTGACGCATTCTCGTCCAAAATGAGGTCATAGCAGGCCCGCGCATTCTCGGGGATATCGTCTTTACTTTCTATCAGAGCTGCCATGCCGCCATTCTGGCTGAAGCTGACGCTTGCCGTTCCGTTACTGATCGTTCCTGATGCTTCCCCCTCCACAATATTGCCGGCAGTAATAACAGTTTCGTTTTTCTCCGGTTCCACTGCCGGCTTATTTCGCAGCAATCCGGGCTGCCAGAAGCAGACAAATACAGCCTCCACCACCATAACAGCCGCCAGGATGATGTTAAGCAGGTCATGTATGCCGAAACCGCTTCCCTTCTTTACAGCGGACGGAACGCCTGTATTCATGTCATTCCGGAACGGGGCTGCGGAGACCCGAAGCCCGCAGTTTGGGCAGAAACTTTTTCCGGGATTCAGTCTTGTGCCGCAGTTTCTGCAGAAGTTTGCCATATCTGTACCTCCTTACGGCCTCACCAGGAACAGGTATCCCACGATCCCGTCCGGCCAGTTCAGTGTTCCAAACGCATACATATGGTCTCCGATCGCATAGATATCCGTCACCCGGACCATGCCGGGGCCTTCCGCTTCGATCCCTCCGGCATCATTGACAAAACCGCGGAAGACAGAATCCGGTGTATTGTCTTCCATGGCCTCCCCGTCTTTGCCGCCTCTCCTCAAATAATACCAGTCGAAACGCAGTTCCAGGGCCTCCATCGTGCCGGCGAGCTCCATGTTGGCCAGTCTTTCCATCTCGGTCGCATCATCCATGATATAGCATTTCCACCCGCCGAGTGATTCTTCAAAGTATATCTGTTCCGCTTCTTCCGGACAGTTTCCTGCCAGGATCTCCTGTGTGACCCATTTGAAGTCTTTAATGTTCGGCAGTTCATGGGTATCATAGGCGGAAACATCACGGAGTATCTCTTCTTCGGTGAAACCTTCTGTCGTTTCCGGGGCAGTCTGCGTTTCCGG
>ONXW01000069.1 GCA_900321915.1 uncultured Eubacteriales bacterium | reverse complement strand
GACCTGAAAAGTCTTGACCCCCATATTGATACGGACGCAGGAACGAGAGACGTGGTTTTCAATTTGTACGAAGGGCTTGTAAAGCCCTCTTCGACCGGCGATATGATCCCGGCGGTTGCCAGCGAATATGAGATCTCTGAGGACGCGAAGACCTATACCTTCACCCTCCGGGACGGCATCACATTCCATGACGGCACACCGGTCACAGTCGAAGACGTCAAATACTCACTCGATCGTTATGCGGAGAATCAGGGCGGATCCTCCGCATTTTCTATTGTGTCCGGAATCGAGACCCCGGATGATAAGACTGTCGTGGTGACTCTTTCTGAGAGCAATTCCGAGTTCCTTCCGAACATGGACTGCGCCATCATCCCCAAGGCAAACGGCGACCCGGTGGGCAATCCCATCGGAACAGGCCCCTTCAAGTTCAAATCGTACGCTCCCGGCGAAAAGCTGGTTCTCGAGAAGTACGACGGCTACTGGCAGGAAGGCCTCCCGAAGCTGGATGAGGTGGAATTCAAGTTTATCCCGAACGTGGAGACCGAGTTCATGGAGCTCCAGGCGGGCACCATCGACATCATGCGCTACATGACCGAGGCGCAGGTGAAGACCCTGGGCGAAAACAGCAATTACAACATCGTGGAAGGCAGCATGAACCTGGTGCAGGGCATGTTCCTGTCCTCGACCTACGAGCCGCTGGCTGATCCGAAGGTCCGCCAGGCCATCTGCTACGCGGTAGACAGGGACGCCGTCAACCAGTTCATCTTCGCGGGAAAGAGCCACATCATCGGATCCCACATGATCCGGGCGCTGGAAAGCTACTATGAGCCGGCCTGCGAGACGGTCTACACCTACGATCCGAAGAAGGCTGAGGAACTCCTGACTGAAGCAGGGTATCCCAACGGGTTCGACCTGGTCATCACCGTGCCCAGCTCCTACTCCCAGCATGTGGATACCGCGCAGATTATCGCGGAGCAGCTGAAGGCCGTGAAGATCAACGCCACCCTGAACCAGGTGGAATGGGCTACCTGGCTGAGCGACGTATACAAGGGCGGCAAGTTCCAGGCCACCGTCATCGGATTTGACGGAACCCTGGCGCCCAGCAACTGGCTGAAGAAGTACACCTCCGATGCCAGCAACAACTTCGTGCACTACAAGAACGAAGAGTATGACAAGACCTTCGCCGAGGCCTATGCCGAGGTCGATGAGGCGAAGAAGGCCGAGCTCTACAAGAAGTGCCAGATGATTCTCGCTGAGGACGCCGCTTCTGTCTACATCCAGGAGCCGGTCAACCTGGTGGCGGTCAACAAGAAGTTTGCCGGCTACACATCCTACCCGACGGCAGCGGAGGATATGAGCGTCATCTACCAGGTCAGCAAATAAAATAAGAAATTAATATAAGGCAGCGAACGGAACAGGAACGGATATGAAAAATATTGTCAGAAAGATTGTTACTCTCATTATCACATTGTTATGTATCTCGTTCCTTTCCTTCGCTGCCTTTTCCGTTATCCCGGGCGACGCAGCCCTGTCGAAGCTCGGCAAGGACGCGACCATAGAGCAGATTGAGGCCCTGCGCGAGGAGATGGGATTCAATGATCCCCTTCCGCAGCGCTACGGCCGCTGGCTCTCCGGCGCCGTCAGGGGGGATTTCGGCGAGTCTTACCGTTATACCGGATCCAGCGTGAAATCGCTGATTATCAGGCGCCTGCCTGTCACGGTGCTTCTCGCGGGTATCTCCCTCGTGATCATTGTGGTGATCTCCGTGCCGCTGGGAATTCTCAGCGCGCGTTATTCCGGGAAATGGATCGACATCCTTACAACCCAGGTGAGCCAGGTGCTGATGGCAGTGCCCGCATTCTTCCTGGGTATTCTCATTACATACCTTTTCGGACTGGTGCTGAAGTTTTTCCAGCCGGGCGCCTTTGTGCAGCCCTCGGACGACTTTCAGGCCTCCGTCCGCTATCTGTTCTACGCCGCGCTGGCCATCGCCCTTCCCAAGATCGCGATGGTGGTGCGGTTCCTCAGGAATTCCGTTATCTCAGAACTGAAGAAGGATTACGTCAGGACGGCGTACTCGAAGGGCAATGATGAAAATCGTGTCCTTTACAGGCATGTCCTGAAAAACGCCATGATCCCGGTGGTTACCTTCATCGCGATGGTTATCGCCGAGATTCTCGCGGGGTCCATCGTGGTGGAGCAGGTATTCTCCATCCCGGGAATCGGAAGGCTCCTGGTCAGTTCCATATCCAACCGGGATTATCCTGTGGTGCAGGCCCTGGTGCTTTACATCACCGCCGTAGTCGTAATCCTGAATTTCATCGTGGACGTGCTCTATGAGCTGCTGGATCCGCGGGTTCGCGTATAAGGCGGGGAGGAGCAGGCGATGAAAAAGAAAAACTGGAACCTGATTATCGGACTTGTTATCACGGGTGTTTTCCTTGTCATGGCGGTTGCCGGCCAGTTCTGGACACCCTACAGCACGACGGCCATGGACTCCACGGCAGTCAATCAGGCGCCGTCCCTTGCCCACTGGATGGGGACGGACAATTTCGGCAGGGATATTTTCAGCCGCGTCATGAACGGCAGCGGAAGCACGTTTATTATCGCGGTCTGTACCGTCACCTTCGGATGTATCGTCGGCACCATCGTCGGCGCCCTCACCGGCTACTTCGGCGGGTGGTTCGACAATATCATCATGCGCCTGAACGACATCCTGCTGTCATTTCCCAGCATCCTGCTGGCGCTGATTTTCATCAGCTTCCTCGGCCCGGGCAGCTACAACATCATTGTCGCCCTGGGCGTCCTGTTCGTGCCGAGCTTTGCCCGAATCGTCAGGAGCGAGGTGATCCGCGCCAAGGAGCTGGATTTTGTCAAGAGCGCCCAGATTATGGGGGTGAGCAGGCTCCGCATCATTTTCCGGCATATCCTGCCCAACGCCAGGGTCAGCATCCTGACCTCGGCGGCCATCGGCTTTAACAACGCGGTCCTCGCGGAGGCCAGCATGAGCTACCTGTCCCTCGGCGTGCAGCCCCCTGAGCCCAGCCTCGGGCGCATGCTCTCCGAATCCCAGGCCTACATGTTCAACACGCCCTGGTACTCGATTTTCCCGGGCATCACCATTATCCTGATAATCCTCGGCTTCAGCCTCCTGGCGGAAGGCCTGCGGGCTATGCAGGATTAAGCTGCGGACATCTTCGGGGAAGGAGCCGGCATTGCCGGGTGAGGAGGAAGCCATGGGAGCACTGGTTGAAGTGAGAGATCTTACGGTCAGCTTTCCGGAGGGAAACGGAAGGCTGGAGGCCGTGAAACATATGTCATTTGATATTAACCCCGGCGAGATTGTGGGCGTCGTGGGTGAATCCGGATCCGGGAAGTCCATGACAGCGCTGTCCATCATGGGACTGCTGCCGAAGGACGCCAGGGTGGACTCGGGCGAGATCATTTTCCAGGGAAAAGACCTGCTGAAGATGGATATGGACGATCGCCGGAAGCTGATGGGCAGCGAGATGGGCATGGTGTTCCAGGAACCCATGACCAGCCTGAACCCGGTTCTCCGGATCGGCGACCAGGTGGCGGAGAACCTGCAGCTGCACACGAAGCTTTCCGACCATGAGATTCACCGGAGGGTCGTGGAGGAGCTGGAGGCTGTGGGCCTGGACGACGCGGAGAAGGCCTGCCAGAAGTATCCCCACGAGCTGTCGGGAGGACAGCGCCAGAGGACCATGCTGGCCCTGGCTGCCATCTGCAATCCCGCGCTCATCATCGCGGATGAGCCCACCACCGCGCTGGATGTGGTGGTGCAGGAGCAGATCCTGAAGCTTCTGCAGAAGGTGAACAGGGAGAAGGGCGTGGCCGTCCTGTTTATCTCCCACAACCTG
>ONXW01000351.1 GCA_900321915.1 uncultured Eubacteriales bacterium | reverse complement strand
GATCAGGCCGGAGAGGACTTCATTGCATCCGATGGATTCCAGGAAGTTTCCGACAACGACCGGGATGCCGTTAATCCAGGTGCCGTATGCGGCAGGATCAGGCTCCGCGACGTCGACTGATTCCCGGAAGAGGGCGCCGTCCACGATCTCCGTGGAGGTTTCTCCCGCCTCATCGTCATAGAAATACGCTTCAGCGGTCAGATCGCCGGCCTCAGCAAGGAAAGCGGAGATGACAGACTCGTCGGTTTCCCCGGATTCCAGCATCTCTGCCACGGGCGCGGTATCGATGCCTTTTTCTTCCGCGGCCGCAAGGTAAGCTTCGATAGCAGTCTGCGCATCCTCGAACGCGCCGGCGTCATCTTCATAGCCATCGCCGCCGGAGACAAACCATCCGTCCCCGAAGAGACAGTCGTTGGCCCAGTCCGTGCCGCGGGTACCTATGGAAACCGGGAGGCCTCCCATGGCGATGGCGTAGATAAGGGCCATCACGCAGATGAAAATCGGCAGTGCAAGGATCCTGTTGGTGACGACGCGGTCGATCCGGTCAGAAGTGGAGAGGCTGTGCTTCTCCGCTTTTTTCGTCACGGACTTTGTGATGACGTCGTTGATGTAAGTGTAGCGCTGGTTGGTGATAATACTCTCGGCATCGTCGTCCAGTTCCTTCTCACAGTCCGCAATGTGCGTTTCCAGGTGTTCGATGAGGTCCCGGGGAAGCTGGAGCTTCTCCATGACCTTCTTATCGCGCTCGAAGAGCTTGATGGCATACCAGCGGAGATAGCGCGGTTCGACCTTTCCCTCGATGGATTCCTCGATGTGCGCCAGGGCATGCTCCACACTGCCTGTAAATACGTGGGGAAGCTCTCCGCTGCGGACATGCTCCGCGGCGCTGACCGCGGCATCCGCCGCCTCGAGACATCCCTCGCCTTTAAGCGCCGAGATGGGAAGGAATCTGCAGCCCAGGGCCTGCTCCAGTTTTTTCAGGTCAATTTCATCCCCGTTCTTCCGGACCAGGTCCATCATATTGACGGCGACCACCACCGGGATTCCCAGCTCAATCAGCTGTGTGGTCAGGTACAGGTTGCGCTCGATGCCGGTGCCGTCGACGATATTCAGGATGGCATCCGGTTTTTCATCGACAAGGTAGCTTCTCGCCACCACCTCTTCCAGAGTGTAGGGGGAGAGGGAATAAATGCCGGGAAGGTCCTGGATGAACACATCCTTTCTTCCTTTCAGATGGCCTTCCTTTTTCTCTACCGTAACGCCGGGCCAGTTCCCGACGTACTGGCTGGATCCCGTCAGGTTATTGAACAGTGTTGTTTTCCCGCAGTTCGGGTTTCCTGCGAGAGCGATTTTTATACTCATTTCAGTGTCCCCCTTAAACCTCTTCCACTTCTATCATTTCCGCATCCGCTTTCCTCAGGCTCAGTTCATATCCCCTGAGGTTCAGCTCCATGGGATCCCCAAGCGGCGCGACCTTTCTGACCAGAATTTCCACACCCTTCGTGATTCCCATGTCCATGATACGGCGCCGCACGGCACCTTCCCCATGGATTTTCCTGACCACGCAGGTGCCCTTTACAGGGATATCTTTCAGCGTAATCATTTTCCTTGTCATCCTCCTCCCCGAAAGTAAAATCCGTAAAAAGTACATTCGGCTCAAAATAGTTATGACCAACTAACCGAAGTAAGTTCATTTTAACTAACTAATTGTCCCCCGTCAAGTCATATTTGAAAAAAATTTGCACTCCCGGGCATATTCTGTTATTATGCGGAAAAGAGAAGATACAGGGAGAACAGAGATGATTCAGGATATTTTTCCCAGACAGTTTCACAATGAATTTCACCCGGAGGTCGTACCTGCCGCCGGGGATCCCGTGCTCCATTTCCGGGGCGGGGATATCCTGGTGGGGCCGGATAACAAAAAGCCGTTCCCGGGATATGAGATGCTGAAGGACGCGGAGCAGATCGTCTACATCTTTTCCATCGACGAGACCAGGTATTTCCTGGTCCTGGACGACGAAGCCCATGTGCCGGAGGAGTACAGCTATCAGGACGTCAGGAAGCTCAGGTCGGAAAACCGGCTGGTGGGATACCAGATGTTCGCGGCATTTACGGGACTCCATCTCAACAGCTGGTACCGCGCAAACCGCTTCTGCGGGAGCTGCGGGGCAAAGACCGTACCCCATCCGTCGGAGCGCGCCATGCGCTG
>ONXW01000026.1 GCA_900321915.1 uncultured Eubacteriales bacterium | reverse complement strand
GGATTCCTTCGCTTTGATCTCCCCGGTCTTCGGATCGATCCCCCGGAGCAGGCGTTCAAACCGGGCTGAAGCATCCGCCCTTTCCTTAAAGGGAATGCTGTTCAGTTTTCCGACTGCCTCCAGCATCTTTTCTTCTGTAGGGTAATCCCGCAGGAAGGCGATGACCCGGTTGGAGTACGGAAGCTCCCTCCCGTTGAAATGGTACCGGATGATCTCCGGCAAGGTGTTAAGCACGGCGCTGACGCATTTCATGAAATCCTGCATTTCCAGCGGTTCGGTGATCCCAAGGCTTTCAGCCCGCGCGATCGCGTCTTCTCTGTCCTCAACTTTTTTTATTGCCAGCAGTGCGTCAATGAGCCCCGCCCGTGAGTCCATTCCGACCCGCATAAGCCAGTCCGCCGTTTTTTCATCAAGCGCGATCAGCTTGTCCAGGAGTTCCGTTTTCCTCGCTGAGATCCCCATCCGTTTTTTCATTTCTTCAAGCTGGGCAAAATTGCATTCCGAATACAGCAGACGGAATAGCCTGGCCGTCTCATAGGCTGACATATTGACGCGCTGCGTGTTGCTGATATAGTTCAGGACAATTTCGCCGGGTGTCGGTTTGTCCGGATCGACAGTTTCATCGATATATACAGGGACCGTCTCGATGCCCGCCTCTTTTGCGGCGTCAAGGCGGTGGTCCCCGTCAATGATCACATAAAAACCTTCGGCGTTTTTACCCGTGACGGTCAGCGGTTTGTGAATACCGATGGCCCGGACCGACATTACGAGTTCCATGAAGGTTTCCCTGCTGTAGGAACGGCTGTAATCCGCAGAATATCTGCTGTGTACAATTTCACTGATCGGTACTATTTTGGATTCCATTTTGTTTTTCCTTTCTGTTGCCTTACTTAATAAATACAAAACCGGGGTCCGCTTGTCCGGCCTGATTGCCATTCCTCCCGGAGAGCGTGAAAAAAGTCATATCAGCGGATATTTCCTGTTCTTCCTGACATATGCCTCCGGAAAACCGGGGCCGTTTGGCAGAATAATTCAGTATGGTTTCCATGCTCCGCTTTGTTCTTCCCCTCTGCTCATGTAAATACAAAACCCCTGTAAAAATTGAACGCATCCTTTTTTGCAAACCCAGATCCGTAATATTTGCTGGAACCTGTCAGATGAGAAACTGCTCTTTGAGGAGAGCGGCAAGTTCCGTATTCCTGCTGATGCTGTTCCTGTTTGCCAGCGCGTTCTGCAAAGCGGATCTTTCCCCGATCAGGACGACCGCCTTTCTCGCCCGGGTGACTGCGGTGTAAAGCTGCTTTCTTTCTGCATTCCGGGAATTCATGCTGTCCATGACGATCACGGCCGCTTCCGTTTCGGAACCCTGGGCCTTGTGGATCGAGATGGCATAGGCAAGGACAAGATGCCTCGCCTGATTCCGGGAATAGACGGCCGTTCTTCCCGTGTCCGGGAAAAATACGCTGATCAGATCGTTTTCGATGCCGGAGATGAAGCCGATGTCCCCGTTGTAGACCATCAGGGAATAGTCGTTGGAGGTCTGCATGACCTTGTCGCCGGCCCGGAATGTTTTTCCTCCGACCGCGTAATCCGCGGATCCGTTCACAGACGGGTTCAGTTTCTCCCGCAGCAAATCGTTGAGTTTTTCTGTTCCGGACATGCCGACATTGGTCGGAGCAAGGATCTGTATGTCCTTCAGCGGATCAAGGGAGAAGCGCAGGGACAGTTCATCTACCGTACAGGAAAGGAGCCGGCCGGCTTCGGGTCCGGGCCTGCACTCGAAATAGAAGAAATCATCGCCCCTGAGCCCGAATTTCGAAGCGCAGAAAGGGAATTCTCCTTCGTTGACGCGCCGGGCGTTGACTACGATGCCGCTTTCCGCGTTCTGCCGGAATATCCGCGTCAGCCTGGTGACGGGGATGCATCCGGATCCGATCATGCCGTTGAAAAAACAGCCGGGCCCTACCGGGGGAAGCTGGTTCTCATCCCCGATAAATACCACGCGTGCCCTGGGCGAAACCGCCGAGAGCAGCGATTTTGCCAGTTCGATATCGATCATGGAGGATTCATCGATGATGAGCAGGTCATACGGCAGAAGGTTTTTGCTGTTCATCGCGAATCCGCCTCTGCTCTCCGCCTTGAGCAGACGGTGGATGGTTTTCGGACGGATGGAATCCTCCATTTCCCTGCCGCCGAATATCGCGCTGTCCAGCCTCCTCGCGGCACGGCCTGTGGGTGCGGCGGCCATACATAAAAGCCCCGCGTTTTCAGCGGCCTCATAAATGATCTTTGTGATGAAGGACTTTCCCGTTCCGGGACCTCCG
>ONXW01000345.1 GCA_900321915.1 uncultured Eubacteriales bacterium | reverse complement strand
CGGCGGAAGTGCTCGACGCGGTCAAGGCGATGGGGTATAAATATTCCACTCTCGCCGCAATGACGGTTTCCATCTCGGATATGACAGTGCCGGCTGAAAAGCAGCAGCTGATCGAGCAGGCGCAGGCGACCGTTGATAAGATCACCCGGAATTACCGCCGCGGTTTTATCACGAACGAAGAGCGTTATAAGGAAGTCGTGGACACATGGAAGCAGACCGACCACGATCTGACGGAGAAGCTTCTTTCCGGACTTGACAAATACAACAACATCTTCATGATGGCGGACTCCGGAGCCCGCGGATCTGACAAGCAGATCAAGCAGCTCGCCGGCATGCGCGGACTGATGGCGGATACGACAGGTCACACGATTGAGCTGCCGATCACCTCCAACTTCCGTGAAGGTCTGGATGTTCTGGAGTATTTCATGTCCGCGCACGGCGCCCGCAAGGGACTCAGCGATACCGCTCTGCGTACGGCGGACTCCGGTTATCTGACCAGACGTCTCGTCGATGTTTCGCAGGAACTGATCATCCGCGAGATGGACTGCTCGGAAGACCGGGATGAGATCCCCGGAATGTGGGTCAGAACATTTGCGGACGGGCAGGAGGAGATCGAATCTCTTCAGGAGCGCATCACAGGACGCTTTGCCGCGCAGACAGTCTGCAACAAGGACGGGGACATCATTGTCAAGGCAAATCACATGATCACCCCGAGGCGCGCGGAGCGCATCGCGAAGGAAGGCGTGGATGAGAACGGGGATCCGGTCACAAAGCTGAAGATCCGCACGATTCTCACCTGCCGCAGCCAGCTCGGGATCTGTGTCAAGTGCTACGGCGCCAATATGGCGACCGGAGAAGCGGTGCAGGTCGGTGAAGCTGTCGGCATCATCGCTGCGCAGTCAATCGGTGAACCGGGTACACAGCTGACGATGAGAACCTTCCATACCGGCGGTGTTGCGGGCGGCGATATCACACAGGGTCTTCCCCGTGTCGAGGAGCTGTTCGAAGCGAGAAAGCCTAAGGGTCTGGCGATTATCACGGAGATTCCGGGTGTTGTGCAGATTCTTGACAACAAGAAGAAGCGCGAAGTCGTGATCACGGATGAAAATGCACCCGAGGGAAGCAAAGAGCGTCAGAAGACCTACCTGATCCCTTATGGCTCGAGGCTGAAAGTTCGTGAGGGACAGTATCTGGAAGCCGGCGATGAGGTGACCGAAGGTTCCGTCAATCCGCATGACATCATGAAGATCCGCGGGACCAATGCGGTGCAGGATTACCTGCTCCGGGAGGTGCAGAGGGTGTATCGTCTGCAGGGCGTGGACATCAACGACAAGCATATTGAAGTCATTGTCCGGCAGATGCTGAAAAAAGTCCGCATCGAGAAAGCCGGCGATACGGATTTCCTGCCCGGTTCACTCATTGATTATCTGACATTTGAGAATATGAATGAGGAGCTGATCAGCGACGGCAAGGAGCCCGCTGAGGGGACACGCGTGGTGCTCGGCATCACGAAATCCGCCCTGGCAACGAATTCCTTCCTCTCCGCCGCCTCCTTCCAGGAGACAACCAAGGTCCTCACGGACGCGGCGATCAAGGGAAAGATCGATCCGCTGATCGGTCTCAAGGAGAATGTCATTATCGGTCAGCTGATCCCTGCCGGAACAGGACTTAAGCGCTACCGCAACGTCCGTCTTGATACAGACGACAAGATTGCCGTACGCGGAGAGTTCGATGAAGAGGAAGAGCTGGGCTTTGAACCGAATGGCTTCGAAGAGGGTGAAGAAGATATTCTGATGAGAGAAGATGCGGATCCCCTCTATGATCTGGCTCCGGAAACGGAAGAAGAAGCAGACACGGAGATGGAGGACTTCGAAGAGGATGCTGTAGAAGCATCGGAGGAGTAAGAATATGCCGCCGCTTAAGAGGCACAGGCGGAGTCGCCGGAAGATGCTTCGGAGATAAGCGGAACACTTCTTAATCGCTTTGGAATACTATTTAATAAAGACCTCAGGAATTGCGGCGTGTACATGAAAATCGCCGGACAATTCCCGGGGTCTTTTTTTCGTACAGGAAAATTCCCGGCACTCCCTGTATGATAAATTGCCTTCTGCAGGCTGCATACGGCATGCGGGATTTTTGCAAATCGTAAGATTTTTATATTTTAATCGTAAGATATTTATATAAATAGTAATTGAACTCGGAGGCATGCCGTGAGATAATAAATATGCGGAAAGAAAGGCAGGCGGATCGGAGAGATGACAGGAGAAGGGCGCTGCCGGCAGACAGGGGGAGCAGATGCCTTCTCCGAAAAAAAGAGCTCAGGGGGGAGAAACATGCCAATCACAGAGGGAATGCTGTATTCGGGAATTGTAATAGGGGCTGCAGTCCCCGTGTGTGTGGCTGCGGCAGCGGGAAGTAATTATACAAAAGAACTCCTGAGAAGGTGGCGCAGT
>ONXW01000107.1 GCA_900321915.1 uncultured Eubacteriales bacterium | reverse complement strand
TTTTTCCTGCAGTCGGCGCAGAGTGTGTCGGGCTCGGTCCCGGCTTTTTCCGCCGCCAGGGCGAGTTCCTCGCGGGTGCCGATGACCCTGCCGCAGTCTTCGCAGCGGACCAGGGGGAAGGTCTTTCCCCAGATGGTGCGGGTATCGGCGGTCTCCGACACTTCGATGGCGCCGGTGGGGCAGACGTAGGCGCAGCTTCCGCAGCCCACGCAGACGGAGCTCTCTTCATGGTAGGGCGTCGCGATCTCTTTGGTGACGCCGCGGTTGACGGTGGAGATGGCGCCGACGGACAGCTCCGAGCAGGCTTTGACGCACAGCGCGCACATGACGCACCGGCTGCCCGGCTCCGACACGAAGCGCTTGATGTCAGGCGCGCCGTAGCGCTCGCACAGGGCCTGGATTTCCGGGCTGTCGGGAGCCCGCTTCCGGAGAAGCTCCAGGATGAGGCGGCGGTCGCGGATGATCCGCTCACTGTCCGTAAATACCTCGCACTCCTGGCTGACCGGGTAAATGCAGGAGACGACCACTTTTTTCCGTCCCCGTTCCGACACCTCCACGATGCAGAGACGGCAGGACCCCTGGCCGGGGAAGCTGTCGTGGTTGCAGAGCGTGGGAATCTCGATGCCGTTCCTCCTGGCGATGTGCAGCAGGTATTCTCCTTTTTCGCAGGTGCAGGGTTTTCCGTTTATCGTGATAATCATACGTCCTCCCTCCCCTTTGTAAAAACAGAATCAAAACGGCAGGCTTCCCGGCAGCTCCCGCAGCGGATGCAGAGGGAACCGTCGATGACATAGGGCGTCTTCGGCGCCCCGGTGATGGCGCCGGCGGGACATGCCCGCATGCAGGCGCCGCAGGACCGGCAGGTGTCCGGATTGATGGCGTAGGTTGTCAGTGCCTTGCAGACGCCGGCGGGACATCGGTGTTCCCTGATGTGGGCTTCATACTCGTCCCGGAAATACCGGATCGTCGTGAGCACCGGGTTGGGGGCGGAAGTGCCCAGGGCGCACAGCGCGCTGTCCTTCATCATTTCCCCGAGGTCTGTCAGGAGATCCAGGTCTTCCATGGTCCCGCGGCCCTCGCAGATATCGGTGAGGATCCGCAGCATCTGCTTCAGGCCCTCCCGGCAGGGAGTGCACTTGCCGCAGCTCTCGCCGCAGAGGAATTTGATATAGTACCGGGCGACCTCTACCATGCAGCTCCGGTCGTCCATGACGATCATGCCGCCGGAACCCATCATGGCGCCGTATTTTTTCAGGGTGTCGAAATCCACCGGCAGGTCCAGCATGCTCTCGGGGATGCATCCGCCCGAGGGGCCGCCGGTCTGGACGGCCTTGAATTTCCGGCCGCCTTTGATGCCGCCGCCGATGTCAAATATCATCTGGCGGAGTGTGGCGCCCATGGGAACCTCCACGAGGCCGGTCCGGCGGACCTTTCCCACCAGGGCGAAGACTTTGGTGCCCTTGGAGCCTTCCGTTCCCACGGAGGCGAAGTGTTTTCCGCCGTGGAGAATGATGTAGGGCACGCAGGCCAGCGTCTCCACGTTGTTGAGAACGGTGGGCTGTCCCCAGAGGCCCTTCTGCACGGAGCGGATGTATTTGGCGCGCGGTTCCCCCACGTGGCCTTCAATGGAGGTCATGAGGGCGGTGGACTCGCCGCAGACAAAGGCGCCGCCTCCCCGGACGACCTCCAGTTTGAGCTTTTTGTCTGTCCCCATGAGGTGATCCCCGAGGATGCCGGCCGCCTCCGCGTCTTTTATCGCCTGGCGGATGTGGCGGACCGCCACGTGGTACTCGTCACGGATGTACAGGAATCCCTGCTCCGCGCCGATGGCCAGGGCGCAGATCGCCATGCCTTCCAGCACGCTGTGGGGGTCGCCGTCCATGACGGAACCGTCCATAAACGCGCCGGGGTCGCCCTCGTCGCCGTTGCAGGCAACGTATTTCGGGAAGACGTCGTAGCCTGCCGCGGTGCGCCATTTGACGGCAGTCGGGAAGCCGGCGCCGCCGCGCCCGCGGAGACCGGAATCATCCATCTCTTTCAGGATCTCTTCCGGCGTCATGGAGAGCGCCTTTTTGAGCGCCTTGTAGCCGTCGGCGGCCAGATAGTCGTCGAGGCTTACCGGGTCGATATTTCCCGTGTTCCTGAGAGCGATTTTTATCTGGGGAGAGTAGAAGGGGTTCTCCGCAAGTGTCCGGCTCAGGGTCCCGTCGCTGTCCTTATACAGCAGGCGCTCGACGACGCCGTCATTTTCC
>ONXW01000297.1 GCA_900321915.1 uncultured Eubacteriales bacterium | reverse complement strand
AGCGCTGTAATAGATCGCTGTAACAACGAGTGCATCCCTGCTCTTCGAAAACGCCTTCGGGCACGTTTTCTCAGAGAAGGGATGCACTCGTTTTTTATGTAATGGCTGTTTGCAGCGTACAAAATTCTTCCGTCTTCTATTACACCGATAAGAAATTACCCCGGGAAAACGTGCCCGACAGGCGTTTTCCCGGGGTATTTCTTATCAACTATCTTTCACTCAGCGTTTCCCGGATGTGCTCCGCAAAGCCGCAGATTCTCTCCCGGATCCCGGGAAGCTTCATGGCTGCCCCGGGGTCGTTCGCCGTCTCCAGCATGGCAAACCGCGCGGGCAGGTAGAAATTCTTGTTCATATTCAGCGCCGAAATCAGCTGCCTGGCGATGATATCCCCGCCGGAGTACCCGGAGACGATAATCGAGAACACCGCCTTGTCAAAAAACTGCCGTTTCCTGTACAGCGCGGTCAGCCGGTTGATGAAGGCTGTCATGTTGGCGGAAATAGCGTCGTTGTAATTCGGGCATACCATCAGGATGGCATCCGCCTCCCGGACAGCCGGGTAGACGTCCTCCACCATCACTCCGCCGTAAAAGCAGCTCTCCTGTTCCCCGAAATGGAGGCAGGCGTTGAAGCTGCAGCCGGAACAGTCATAGACCGTCCCGTTCCGGAGCCCTATCTCCCGGGCGAGGACTGCCGGGCCTTCCTTCGACGATTCCAGGTGTTCCCGCACGCCGCGCCACAGTTCATAGGTGTTGGAGGTTTTGTGGCTGGAGGCATGCAGCGCCAGGATTTTCGGGTTTTTCTTCCGGTACCAGGAAAAGCCTTCCAGGGAGTCCGCCAGTTTTTTCGCGCTGTCCCTGTATGCCTCCTCCAGGTCGTCGGTTCCCAGGTTCATGGCCGCCACCCTGAAATTCCTTAGGCTCTTCGTCCCCTCCACCAGGGGTTTTCCCACAAAGGTACAGCCGCTCATGTTGGCGGCAAACACCAGCTCCGCCGCGGCGGATTTCGTGTAAAGCTCACTGTCCGCGTCGGTGATCACGCCGCCGATGAGGCCGTCCAGCAGGTGCTCGTCTTCCCGGATCCTCCGGAGAAGCCTCGTATACTCCGTGTTTGTGCCGTCCGGTCCCAGATCCACGGCAAAGAGCACCCTCCGGATCCCGTTTTCCCGGATGAAATTCCCGTCAAGCTGTTCCGCACGGTCTATTCTTATATATTCTTTTCCCAAGAGGGCGTGTTCCAGGACGCTGCATAGCCTCCTGTTCTCTCCCCGATCCGGGTCCGCCGGCGCAGCCAGCAGGATTCTCTCACCCATATCTGCCTTCCTGTTCTTTTAATCTCAGCAGGGATGCGCACGCAGCGCGCAGGTCCCGCCTCAGTTTACCGTATGCAGATGATCCTCCGCCTCCCGGATCCTCCGGTACAGCGCGTCCGGCAGCGGCAGGATCTCATGCTCCTGCCCGAAGGGCGTGTAGCGGTTCTTGACCCCCATGTAGATTCCTCCCAGGAATATGGAACCGCAGTGCCATTCCCCCCGGATGGTGAGCAGGATGGAAATCGCCCCCGAAGAAAATGCCGGCGCCACGTAGGGCTTGAATCCCAGCTCCCGCATCTTCAGGTTGGCCGTCACCGTCAGCTCCGTCAGCTCCCTGCTCAGGGCATCGTCATAGTTTTCGATGGAATCGGCGACCACCAGCTCCTGCCCGTGGGGGCCGAAGCTGCGGCCCTCGGTGAGGAACCGGGCAAACCGCGGGTCCCTCTTCGCGTAATAGGCGGCCCTCGCGTTCATGACGCCCAGGCCGAAGCCCTGGATCTGTTCCGGAAGAAGCCCCATGCCGTCAAACTCACCGTTTTCATCCTCATTGCTGGCCAGATAGGCTGCCTTCGCCAGGGGATCCACCGGATCTGCCACCTCGCAGAACAGCCCGCGGAAGTGCTCCCTCCTGGCCTGTTTCGCATACTCCGCGATAATTTTTGAGTTCTTTTCCAGCTGGTACATCCGGACATCCTTCACGCCGGAACCCACCGGCGGGATACCGGCGGACGCGATGAACACGAACACGTCGCAGTCAAAAAGGTGCTCCCTGTCCACCACGTAGACCTCCGGCAGGGCGTCGTAATCCCAGGGATAGGCAATCTGGTTCTCCTCAAATTCCCAGCGCGCCGTGATCTTGTCGGATATGTCGCAGATGCCGATTTTATCGATACAGTCCCCGCCCAGAAGGTGCAGCCCGGTCAGGAGGTTGCTTCCCACATCGCCGATGGCCAGGATATGCACTGTTTTCTTTGCCGGCTTTTCCCCTGCTTTCCACGGGCCCAGGGGGATATTTCCGGTAAGGATCTCCCGGAACCGGGGATGGGACGCATTCACGGCGCGGAGCCTGCCTGCGGCAATGGCCTCCTTCACTTCCTCCGGAACATTTTCCGGAGCCTTTCCGGCGGCCAGTTCCGCGGAGGACAGCCAGGATGTGTTCTCGGCCGGCGCCGCAAGAAGGGCGGGATCATTTACCAGGAAGCTGCTCCTGCGCATCTTCCAGTCCCCCTCGAAGAGGAACGCCTCCACGTCTTTTACGCGCAATGCAGGCGCCTCCGGATAAGGAAGCGCCTCATTTTCAGAACAGCATATCACATGTTCAATCTCATAGAATTTCATTTTCTTTAACCAGCTTTCTGTTTTGTATCAGATGGGAGGCATCTCCCACCTGATACAGTATATACTTTTTACCATATGCGATCCAGCATCTCCAGATCATTTGTCAGGTAAGTGCTGGCCGCAAGGTTCGGATCATAGTTTACGCAGGCCCCGCGGTCCGGGCAGAGAGGCGCGATAACCGCTTCGGAGAGGCGCTCCAGCGTGAGGTTCCTGCCGAACCTTGTCCGGTAGGCTTCCTCCAGGGTCAGGAAAATGTCCCTGGCATTCCGGATGCAGCAGGCGGAAAACTCAAACAGCGCGTCCCGGTCCGCGTCGGAAATTTCCGGTACCGGCTTCGTGTAGGGGAAGATCATGTTGACTGAGGGCGCGAGCCCCGCAACCTTCTGCTCTTCGCGCCGCACGGTGTCGCCGCCGATAAACGGGTAGAGGGTGGATTCCACAAACCACTTCCGGATATTCGGGATGAAATACACGCTGTCCGCCGCGATCCCCTTCATCGCCATGGTGTCGCGCCCGTAACCGGAAAGAACGCCGAGCACCACGCTCCGGATTTCCACCTTCTCCGCCTTAAACAGCGGGTCAAGGGCCTCAAACCGTCCTCCCAGATGCAGCAGGTCATCCACCAGGATAATGGGCCGGTCAAAGGACTTCAGCATCGTGATCTGGTTCTCGAGGGATGTGTAATTCGGGAATGCCTCGATGGTTCCCTCCCGGAGATCCGGGGAGTAAACCTTATCTGTGTGCAGGGTCTTTGTCACGGTATTCGGGATGACCTTGTCCCGCATGATTTTTCCGAAGGGGACACACATGCAGTCTCCCAGGATCCTCGGCTCCGCCTGCTGGTTCGGCACGTTGTTGAGCGCCGTCACCTTCTCCACCAGCCGCGGGTAAATGCTCACGGCGGACAGGGAGAGCACCAGCTGTCCGGGATAGAGGGCCGTCATCGCCCTCTGCAGCTTCTGGTGACCCTTCTCGATAGTCCTCAGGATATGCGGATCGCTGGCCAGAGGCTCCTTGATGGTGGTCTCCATGTTTTTCAGGATGACCAGCGGCGAGTGCATGTCAACCAGGTACAGCGGGATTTCGGAATGGAATTCCTTCGCCCGCAAAAATCCCTGCCGCTCGACAGCGGAGAGCACGGTATCCTGCATGGTGCTGTACTCCGGGAAGAACAGGGCGTAGCTGCAGCCCTGCGGGAAGGACCGCGCGATCACTTCCGACAGGAGATACTGGGCAATGTCGCCGATCATTGTATCCTTCACCGTATAAATGCCGGTGATCATCAGGATCTCTCCTGAGGTTCTCCTGCGGACCTGGTCCGCCAGCTCCACATCCCCCAGGACGGAGAACAGCATATTCGGACGCAGGTAGCGGTAGCACACCGCCCCGGCAATGTGGTTTTCCTTCAGCATATTGCGGAGGATAAGCATCCTGTCCGCGGATTTCCGGATGCGTTCGAGGACCTCTTCCCCGTTTTCCAGCATTTCCAGGATGATGTCTTTCATCTCCTCGATCACGCCGTCATCCGGTTTCTCCAGCTCGTCGAAGGAAATCACCTTTCCGCTGACAAGCGGTTTGTACTCCGGCTCGCGCAGGTACAGGCCGTTGTTGTAGATATACTCCTGCACCACAGGGTCGATCAGGTTGCTGATATCCCGGTTCAGGTCGATATTCTCCCGGATCATCGTGGAGCTGATATCCTCAAACCGGGCGGGAAGCTCTACCTCGATCACCTTCCCGAGAATGTTCTTCACAATCTCCGGGTGGATCTGGGAATCCGCCTCCTCATCCCCTTTCCTGCGGAACAGGATGTGGTTCAGCTGATGGATGGAATTGGCCGTCGGTTTCTTCCTGTAAGAGGATGCGTGGGCGACCACGTCGCTGCCCGCCACCATGTACAGCTCATAGCCGGCAAAGGCTTCCCGGAGCTTTCTGATGTCTGCCGGGTTCGCCAGGTTTACCGTGATGTCGTCCGGGAACAGGTTGATATGGAACTCATCCGCCACGGACATATT
>ONXW01000335.1 GCA_900321915.1 uncultured Eubacteriales bacterium | reverse complement strand
TACAGGAGGAAACAGTTATGAAAAAGCAGATGAACAGAGTACTTGCACTGGTGCTTGCAGGCGTTATGACCGCAGGACTTGCAGGCTGCGGCGGAGGTTCCGGCAGTACGACCACGGCAGCTTCCGCGGCGACCACCGCAGCAGCGGCGGAGACCAAGGCCGAGGAGAAGAAGGCCGAGGAGACCAAGGCGGCTGAAGGCAGCGTCCAGGCAGCAGACAGCGAGATCCACATCGGCCTCGTGAACCCGCTCTCCGGCGACAACGCTCTGTACGGCGTCGACCAGCAGCGCTCCATGACCATGGCATTCGAAGAGATCAACGCGGCAGGCGGCGTGAACGGCGCGAAGCTCGTCCTCGACGAGTACGATGACCAGGGCGATCCGCAGAACTCCGCGCGCGGCGCGCAGAAGATGGCTGACGATGAGAATATCGTCGCAATGGTCGGTTCTTCCCTGACCTCCTGCACCCTGGCGATCGTCCCGATCATCGACGACGCCGGCCTGGTGGAATGCGTCGTTTCCTCCAGCTCCCCGTCCCTTGCGAAGTGCAGCGATTACTTCTTCCGTATGGCAGTGCAGGATGCGCAGGTCGGCCCGCAGATGGCCAAGGCTATCCTGAACAAGGGCTACAAGAAGATCCTGGTCCTGTATTCCAACAACGACTACGGCAAGAACCTGGGCGGAAACCTCGTGATCTACGCGAAGGATAACGGCGGCGAGATCGTCGACGAGATCGAGTACAACGCGGCGGACCAGGATTTCAGCGCCATCGTCACCAAGGTGAAGAGCGCGGGCGCGGAAGCCATCGCGATCTGCGGCACCGTCACCGACTCCTCCCTTCTGATCAGCCAGATGAAGCAGCAGGGCGTCGAAGCCTACATCATCGGCGCGACCTCCCTCTACAACACGCACGCGCTTGAGATCGCGGGTGATGCCCTTGAGGGCGTGGGCTGCGTCAGCGTTTACATCTCCACGAACCCGGATGAGAAGGTCCAGGAATTTGTGAAGAAGTATAATGACAAGTACGGCGAGACCCCGGACGCATTCGCGGCTATGGGCTACGACATGGGTTACGTCCTCGCGGCGGCCGCCGACAAGGCGATGCAGGCGAACGACGGCGTGGTGGACCGCGAAGGCATGAAGGCCGGTATGGAGCAGACCGATTATGAGGGCGTCACCGGCCACGTGGTCTTCACAGAGGACAACGAGTGGGAGCGCGACTACCTGACCCTGGTCGTCAAGGACGGCGAGTTCATTCTCGACAGCAACTGATAATTTAAGGAGCACAGGCTGCCGCGTCAGGTCCGGAACCTTTCCGGTCCGGCCGGCGCGGCAGTCCCGGCTCCGGTACAGGGAGTTTCCGGGGACAGTCCCCGGACCTCCGGGAGAATGCTTATGACAGTAGTGATTCAACAGATCATCAACGGACTGGCGACCGGCGGCATCTACGCGCTGATCGCGATCGGCTGGACAACGGTGTTCGGCATTGTAGGAATCATCAACTGGACGCACGGAGAGGTCTACATGCTCGGTGCGTATACAGGATTTTTCCTGACGACCTTTGCGCACATGTCCCTGCTCCCCGCACTGCTGATCTCCATGGCGGTGGGCGCCGTTGCGGCGATGCTTCTGGATCAGCTCGGATATGTCCCGCTGAGAAATAAAGGAACCCTGGCCAAGTCCGGATTCATCACTGCGCTGGGCCTCTCGACCCTGGTGCGCTATTCTGCCAACGCGGCATTCAGCGCGGATCCCAGGGTCTATCCGCAGCTCATGGACTACAAGCTTGTCACGCTGTTCCGCATCGGGGACACGGACATCACCATGAGCTCCATCCATCTGAGCATTCTGGTAGGGTCCCTCATCATCATGGCGGTCCTGCAGCTCTTTTTCACAAAGACCCTCGTCGGCAAGGCCATGATGGCCGGTTCCCAGGACATGAAGACCCTGGGGCTGATGGGCGCGGACTCCGAGATGCTGATCAAGGTGACCTTCGCCATCAGCGGCGCCCTGGGCGCTGCGGCCGGTTTTTTCATGGGGACGCTTTACACCATCTTCCCGACCATGGGCGCGCTGGCCGGCCTGAAGGGCTGGGCCTGCGCGATCCTCGGCGGGATCGGAAGCATCACCGGCTCCCTGGTGGGCGGCCTGCTGATCGGGATCGCGGAGGACATCACCTCAGGGCTCATCTCCACGGGCTACAAGGACGCGATCAGCTTCGCCATCATGATCCTGGTCCTCCTCATCAAACCCACCGGACTCATGGGCTACACGTTTGAAGAGAAGGTCTGAGGAGGGAACCATGACGAAAAAGAAAAGCGAATGGTTCTTCGGTCTCAGCGGGAAAGCGACTTTCCTGATCTCCCTGGTCCTGGTCCTGGCCTTCTGTCTCCTTGACCAGTTCGTTCCGGGAAAGACCCCTGTGATCCCGAACTTTGTGAAATACATTGCAGTCAACGGCCTGATCTACGCGGTCGCGAGCCTGGGCATTAATTTCTATTCCGGCTATCTCGGGGAGACCTCCCTGGGACACGCCGCTTTCTACGGCCTGGGGGCCTATTTCACCGGCTATCTCACCACAGCCATGGGCGTGAATTTCTGGCTGACCATCCCCCTCGGTATGCTTGCCGCGGCGGCAGCATCGGTGCCGGTGGCCCTGGCGGGGCGCCGTGTCAAGGGCTCCTTCATGGTGGTCATCACCTACGCGTTCTGCGAGATCCTCCGCTACATCGTGATCAATACGGATGAGCTGGGCGGGACGGCCGGCATCCCCGGCATCCAGGCCCCGACCATCCTGGGAGTAAAGATCACGAAGATCCCGTTCCTTCCCTCCAACAAGGACGGATATATCCTGATCCTTTACGCCATCGTGGCGTTTCTCGCCTTCTTTACCTGGAGATTCGTCCACTCGAGAGAGGGGTACGCGGTCCAGGCGATCCGGCAGGACGAGATCGCCGCGCAGGCGATGGGCATCGACGTCCGCGGCTACCGCCTGAAGTACATCCTGCTCTCCGCTGTCATCTGCAGCGTGGCGGGAAGCTTCTACGCCGCTTTCGCGAACCTGGCTGATCCGACCATGCTGTCCGCGACGCTTTCCATCAGCATCTTCACGATGCTGGTCGTCGGCGGAAGAAGGAGCATCCCGGGCGCCATCCTGGGCGGCTTCATCGTCGTGATCCTGCCTGAGCTCCTGAGAGGCGTGCAGGGGATCCTGGGACTGCCCTTTGATCCCTGGTACATTCTTTACGGCCTGATGCTGATCCTGATCATGCGCTTCCGTCCCGAAGGTATTATGGGCGAGAAGGAATGACGAAAGGAGGAGACCGGAATGAGTGAAATACTTCTTGAGACCAAAGATCTTACCAAGCATTTCGGCGGTATTATCGCGAACGAAAAGATCGATTTCAACATCAACCGCGGAGAGATCGTGGCGATCATCGGACCGAACGGCTCCGGGAAGACAACTTTCTACAACCTTCTGACGGGGATCACCCCCCTCACCGCCGGAACCATCTTCTTCGAGGGAGAAAACATCACGGGCAAAAAACCGGAATATATCACGAAGCGCGGCATCTGCCGCACCTTCCAGAACATCCGTCTCTTCGGGGAAATGACAGCCCGGGAGAACCTGATCGTGGGACGCCACTG
>ONXW01000111.1 GCA_900321915.1 uncultured Eubacteriales bacterium | reverse complement strand
CCCGGACGGGCTTTTGTTTTACAGGATCCTCGCGTCCGAAAGCCCGGCGCACCTGGTCTGCGGGGGGAAGGTTTATTTTGAGATCGGTTTCGACCAGGGGGAGGCGGTGAAAGCGCTCCTGGAGGAAGCCGGATTCACGAAAATACGCATTCTGCAGGACCTGGCCGGACTTGACCGGGTGGTAGCCGCAGAGTATCATTATAGTCAGAAGAGAAATGCCGGAGGGGCAAATGTTTGACAGACTGGAAGACCTGGTAAGGCACTACGAGGAGCTGATGAACCTGATTGCGGAGCCGGATGTTGCCGCGGACGCGGCGAGATTCCGCAGGCTCATGAAGGAGCAGGCTGATCTGGCGCCTATCGTGGAAGCTTACCGGGAGTACTGCCGCGCGAAGGAGGACATTGACGGAAGCCTCCTCCTCCTGGAGGAGGAGAGCGACGAGGAGCTCCGGGAGATGGCGAAGGAGGAGCTTGCCCAGGCCAGGAAGAAGAAGGAAAGCCTGGAGCAGAAGCTGAAGATACTCCTCCTGCCGAAGGACCCCAACGATGAGAAGAACGTTATCGTCGAGATCCGCGCCGGCGCCGGCGGGGACGAGGCCGCGCTCTTCGCGGCGGAGCTGTACCGCATGTATGTGCATTACGCCGAGGCGCGCGGCTGGAAGACGGAGCTGGTCAACCTGAGCGAGAGCGGGATCGGCGGATGCAAGGAAGTTGATTTCATGATCAACGGAAGCGGCGCGTACTCCCGCCTGAAATATGAGAGCGGCGTGCACCGGGTGCAGCGCGTGCCGGTGACGGAATCCGGCGGGCGCATCCACACCTCCACGGCAACCGTGGCGATTATGCCCGAGGCGGAGGAGGTGGATGTCCAGATCGATGAGAAGGATATCCGCATCGACGTCATGCGCGCGTCCGGAAACGGCGGGCAGTGCGTCAACACGACGGACTCGGCGGTCCGCCTGACCCATATCCCTACGGGGATCGTGATTTACAGCCAGACCGAGAAATCGCAGCTGCAGAACAAGGCGAAGGCGTTCGCCCTGCTCCGTTCCAAGCTGTATGACCTGGAGCTTATGCGGCGCCAGAGCGAGGAGGCGGCAAACCGCCGCAGCCAGATCGGCACGGGGGACCGTTCCGAGAAGATCCGCACCTACAACTTCCCGCAGGGGAGAGTGACGGACCACCGCATCAAGCTGACCATCTATAAGATTGACCAGGTGATGGACGGCGATCTGGACGAGATCCTCGACAGCCTGACCGCCGCCGACCAGGCGGAAAAGCTGGCAGCCATGAACAACAGTTAATACCGGGGGAGTACATGGAAAGAAGAGACAAGGTTAATTATTATCTGGACCTGGCGGAGATGGTATCGCAGCGCAGCACATGCCTGCGCCGCCGCTACGGCGCGGTTATCGTGAATAATGATGAGGTGGTTTCCACCGGGTACAACGGCGCCCCGAGAGGCAGGAAAAACTGCACCGAGGTGGGCTGGTGCATCCGGGAAAAGCTGAAGATCCCGAGAGGCGAGCGGTACGAGATATGCCGCAGCGTCCATGCGGAGGCCAACGCCATCATCAGCGCGGCCCGCGACCGCATGCTGGGCGCCTCCCTGTACCTGACGGGCGTGGACGCCCAGACGGGGGAATACGTGGCAAATTCCAGCAGCTGCTCCATGTGCAAGCGGCAGGTCATCAATGCCGGAATCACCAAGGTCTATGTCCGGGATGACAAGGACAGCTACCGTATTGTGGATGTAAATGAGGACTGGGTACAGAATGACGAATCGCTGGACGGCGTGTTCGGATACTGATGCCTGACCGGAGGAGGATTGTTTTATGAAGGGAATTGTTCTGGCCGGGGGGTCCGGCACGAGACTGTATCCGCTGACCATGGTGACGTCAAAGCAGCTTCTGCCTGTCTATGACAAGCCGATGATCTATTATCCCCTTTCCGTCCTGATGAACGCGAATATCCGGGATATCCTGATCATCTCCACGCCGGAGGACACGCCGCGGTTTGGGGCGCTTTTGGGCGACGGCCACCAGTTCGGCATCAACCTGAGCTATAAGGTGCAGCCGAGCCCTGACGGGCTGGCACAGGCCTTTATCATCGGCGAGGAGTTCATCGGGAAAGACAGTGTGGCCATGGTCCTGGGCGACAACATTTTCCAGGGGAACGGCCTCAGGCAGAAGCTCCGCGAGGCGTCCGCCAAGGAGAGGGGCGCCACGGTTTTCGGCTATTACGTTGACGATCCGGAGCGGTTCGGCATTGTGGAATTCGACAGCGAAGGCCGGGCGGTTTCCATCGAGGAGAAGCCGCAGAAGCCCAAGTCCAATTACTGCGTGACGGGACTCTATTTTTACGATAACCGGGTGGTGGAGTACGCGAAGAACCTTAAGCCATCTGCCAGAGGCGAGCTGGAGATCACCGACCTGAACCGCATTTACCTGGAAAACGGGGAGCTGGACGTGACACTCCTGGGGCAGGGCTATACCTGGCTTGACACCGGGACCCACGAGTCCCTCGTGGAGGCGACGAATTTCGTCAAAACCGTGGAGACGCACCAGCACAGGAAGATTGCGTGCCTGGAGGAGATTGGCTATCTCAACGGCTGGATCAGCGAGGAAGAGGTGCTGGCGGCCTACGAGATCTACAAGAAGAACCAGTACGGAAAGTACCTGAAGGATGTCCTGGACGGCAAATATGTGGACCGGACGAAGCTTCATCACAAATATCAGTCGAAATAAGCAGAGGAAATGACTATGAAATTTATCGTAACCGGCGGCGCCGGCTTTATCGGCGGCAACTTCATGCATTATATGGTGAATAAGTATCCGGAGGATGAGTTCATCAACCTGGACCTCCTTACGTATGCGGGAAACCTGGAAACGGTGGCCCCGCTGGAAGGAAAGCCGAATTACCGCTTTGTGCGCGGGGATATCGCGGACCGGAAATTCATTTTTGACCTGTTTGAGAAGGAAAAGCCCGACATCATCGTAAACTTCGCGGCGGAGAGCCATGTGGACCGCTCCATCACCGACCCGGAGTCCTTCGTGCGGACCAATGTCCTGGGCACCACCACGCTCCTGGACGCCTGCCGCACCTACGGCATCACCCGCTATCACCAGGTGAGCACGGACGAGGTTTACGGCGACCTGCCCCTTGACAGGCCGGACCTGTTCTTCACGGAGGAGACGCCGATCCACACCTCCAGCCCCTATTCCAGCTCGAAGGCGTCGGCGGACCTGTTTGTCCTGGCCTATCACCGGACCTACGGCCTGCCCGTGACCATTTCCCGCTGTTCCAACAACTACGGGCCGTACCATTTCCCGGAGAAGCTGATTCCCCTCATCATCAGCCGCGCGCTGGCGGATGAGAAGCTGCCGGTGTACGGGACCGGGGAAAATGTCCGCGACTGGCTGTACGTGACGGACCACTGCTCCGCCATCGACCTGGTGGTGCGGAAAGGCCGTGTGGGCGAGGTTTACAATATCGGCGGCCACAATGAGCGCACGAACCTGGAGGTGGTGAAGACCATCCTCCGCGCCCTGGACAAGCCGGAAAGCCTGATCGAGTTCGTGACAGACCGTCCGGGCCATGATCTGCGGTACGCCATGGACCCGACGAAGATTGAGACCGAGCTGGGCTGGAAACCGGAATACACCTTTGATACGGGTATCCCGGCAACCATTGACTGGTACCTGAACAACCGTGACTGGTGGGAGCACATCGTGAGCGGGGAGTACCAGCAGTATTTTGATAAGATGTACGGATATCGTATGTGAGAAGATGGGGCGCCGCTGGCGCCCCTGTTGTGAACCGGGAGGAATTATGAAATTTTTAGTGACTGGCGTCGGCGGCCAGCTGGGACATGATGTGATGAATGAACTGGCGGCCCGGGGCTATGAGGGATGGGGCAGCGATATCGCCCCGGCATACAGCGGGGCCGCGGACAATACCGCCGTCACCGCCATGCCCTATATACAGCTGGATATTACGGACAGGGATGCCGTGGAAAAGGCCATAGAAAGCCTGAAGCCCGACGTGGTGGTGCACTGCGCGGCCTGGACGGCGGTGGATGCCGCGGAGGACGAGGAGAACCGGGAGAAGGTCCGCGCCATCAATACGGACGGCACGAGGTACATCGCGGAGGCCGCGAAGAAGGCTGACGCGAAGATGATATACATCAGCACGGACTACGTCTTCAACGGGCAGGGGGAGACTCCCTGGGACCCGGACTGCACCGATTACGCGCCCCTTTCCGTCTACGGCTCCTCCAAGCTGGGAGGGGAGCTGGCTGTCAGCGGGACCCTGGAAAAGTACTTTATCGTGCGCATTGCGTGGGTTTTCGGGACGAACGGCAAAAACTTCATCCGCACCATGCTGAATGTGGGAAAAACCCATGACACCGTCAGGGTTGTGAAGGACCAGATCGGTACGCCTACCTACACCCTGGACCTGGCGAGACTCCTGGTGGATATGGCGGAAACGGAAAAATACGGGTATTACCACGCGACCAACGAGGGGGGATACATCTCCTGGTATGATTTTACCTGCGAGATTTACCGCCAGGCGGGCATGGACACGAAGGTTATCCCGGTGACGACGGAAGAGTACGGGCTGTCGAAGGCGGCGAGACCGTTCAACAGCCGGCTGGATCGCAGCAAGCTTTCCGCCAACGGGTTTACGCCCCTTCCGGACTGGAAGGACGCGCTGGCGAGATACCTGAAAGCAATAGGGGAGACAACATGGGAGAACGGCTGACCAGAAGCGATGTGGAAAAAATACAGGAAGAGATCAACCACCGGAAACTGGTGGTGCGCCCGAAGGCCCTGGAGGATGTGAAGGAAGCGAGGGCCCAGGGGGATCTCAGCGAGAACTTTGAGTATTACGCGGCAAAGCGGTTTAACCGGCAGAACGAGAGCCGGATCAATTACCTGGAGAAAATGCTGAAGACGGCGCAGCTCATCTCCGATGAATCGGAATCGGACGAGGTGGGCCTCAACGATACGGTGACCCTGTATTTTGAGGATGATGACGAGGAAGAAGTCTACCGTCTGGTAACCAGTATCCGCGGCAATTCCATGGAAGGGCGGATCAGCATCGAGTCCCCGCTGGGAAAAGCCATCCGGGGCCGCAAAGAGGGGGAGACTGTCTTTGTGGCGGTAAATGGGCGTTCCGGGTACAACGTGACTGTCCGGAAAATCGAGAAAACCGGTGAGGAAGAAGGGGACCATATCCGCAGCTACTGAGTGAATGACGCAAGGAGCCGGAATATATGAACGTGTTTGTCTTAATCATGCTTTGCTTTGCCGCCCTGGGCCTTATCGACAAGATCCTGGGCGGAAAGCTGGGCTTTGCCCCGGAATTTGACCGGGGGCTTTCCACAATGGGAGGGCTTGCGCTCAGCACAGTGGGACTCTATTCCATCGGCGTTTCTTTTGTGACGGGAAATGCGGAGGCCATCGCCGGGCTCGGCGAAAGGCTTCCCTTCGACCCGTCCCTTTTTATCGGCAGCCTTCTCGCGCCCGACATGGGGGCGCTGGGGATTGCGCAGCGGGTGGCGCAGACGCCGGCCCTCGCCTGCTTTACCGGCGCCATGGTGGCCGGAGGGCTGGGCATGACAGTGGGGTACCAGCTCCCGGTATTTCTTGCCGCGGTGCAGCGGGAGGAAATTCCCGGGCTGATGCAGGGCTTTATCTTCGGCCTGATACCCCTGCCGGTAGGCCTGTTCCTCTGCGGCGCCCTGATCGGGATTCCGGTTCCCGTCCTGCTTGTCAACCTCCTGCCGGTTATATTCCTCTGCGCCGTCCTTATCGCGGCTTTCCGCACGGCGCCTTCCGCGACCATGAAGGTGCTGATCCTGTTCGGGAACCTGATCCGCATCATCAGCTTCGTGTTTTTTGCCATTGCCGTGACAGGTGTATTTGCGCCGGAGTACTGTCCCGTGGACCAGTCCCTGGTGAGTGAGATGCTGTACATGGTCCTCCGCATGGTGATTGTGTGCTGCGGCGGCCTGGTTCTCTCAAAGATTGCCCTGGAGAAGCTCTCCGGCCCGATCGAGAGGGCAGGGCAGCTTCTCGGCATAAACAATGAGGCTGTGGTGGGGCTGATCCTCAGCCTGACCCAGAGCCTTGCCATGCTGCCCCTGTATTCCAGGATGGACCGGCGGGG
>ONXW01000420.1 GCA_900321915.1 uncultured Eubacteriales bacterium | reverse complement strand
GACGCCAAATACGGGGTTTTCTTATCTCTTTTTCCGGAATGCCGGTTAATTACTTATTCATCTGTGCGGCAACTTCCGCTGCAAAGTCCTCGTTCTTCTTTTCAAGGCCTTCACCGGTCTCAAAGCGGACGAACTTCTTTACAGTGATCTTTGCGTTCTCAGCCTTGGCAACTTCCTGGACGTAAGCGGAAACGCTCTGCTTGCCGTCTGCTGCCTTGACATAGGTCTGGTCAAGAAGGCATACTTCCTTGAGCTCCTTGTTCAGGCGGCCCATAACAGCACCCGCAATAACCTTCTCCGGCTTGCCTGCCATCTTCGGGTCATTGGCGATCTGTGCGGCGAGAATCTCCTTCTCTTTGTTGATGTAATCCTGGTCTACCTCGGCATTGCTGGTGTAGAGCGGCTTGAGAGCTGCAACCTGCATTGCGAGGTTCTTAGCCATCTCGCGGACGGCGTCGTTCACAACGTCGGTCTCGACATCTACCAGGACGCCGATCTTGCCGTTTGCGTGGATGTAGGAAACAACCATGCCGTTCGGCTCGTTAACCTGGGCAAATCTTCTGATGTGCATGTTTTCGCCGATGATGGCGATGGTGGAGGAAAGTGCCTCCGCCACGGTCATGGACGGATCCAGGTTCCACTTCTCTGCCAGGAAAGCGTCGATGTCCTTAGCCTCTGTATCGATGGCCTGGGCAGCAACCTGTCCGACATAGGTCCTGAACTTCTCGTTCTTTGCCACGAAGTCGGTCTCAGCGTTAACCTCAACCACGACAGCCTTCTTCTCATCCTCGGAAACCTTGGTATCGCAGATACCCTCAGCGGCAATACGGCCGGCCTTCTTCTGGGCGCCTGCAAGTCCCTTCTCTCTCAGGAAATCAATCGCCTTATCGAAATCGCCGTCGCAGGCTGTAAGAGCCTTCTTGCAGTCCATCATGCCGGCGCCTGTCATCTCGCGCAGTTCTTTTACCTGTGCAGCTGTAATAGCCATAATGATATTTCTCCTTCCGTATTCAGTTTCAACAGTTATTATGCCTCAGCTTCCGCCTCACCGGCAGCTTCGAGTTCAGCAGCCTCCACGGCCTCACCCTGATTTGCCTCGATAACAGCGTCAGCCATTCTGGAAACAATCAGTCTTACGGCACGGATAGCATCATCATTGCCCGGGATGACATAGTCAAGCTCATCCGGATCGCAGTTGGTATCGCAGATACCGAACAGGGTTACTCCAAGCTTCTGTGCTTCCTGCACGCAGATCTTCTCCTTCTTCGGGTCAACAACGAAGATAGCGTCCGGGATCTTCTTCATCTCAGCGATACCGCCGAGGTTGCGCTCCAGCTTGTCCCACTCCTTCTTGAGGCCGGCAACTTCCTTCTTCGGAAGAACTTCAAAGGTTCCGTCCTCAGCCATCTTCTCAATCTCTTTCAGTCTGCCGATACGGCTCTGGATGGTCTTGAAGTTGGTGAGCATGCCGCCCAGCCATCTCTCGTTGACATAGTACATACCGCATCTCTCAGCTTCCTGCTTCACGGTATCCTGTGCCTGCTTCTTGGTTCCTACGAACAGGACAGTGCCGCCGTCAGCGACAACATCGGCCATGGCCTTGTATGCCTCGTCGATCTTGCCGACAGTCTTCTGAAGGTCAATGATGTGGATACCGTTTCTCTCGGTATAGATGTACTGGCCCATCTTCGGGTTCCATCTTCTGGTCTGGTGTCCGAAATGAACACCTGCTTCGAGTAACTGCTTCATGGAAATGACGCTCATGTTTCTTTCCTCCATTTTGGTTTTTCTTCCGCCGTCATCTGGTGCTTCCCCGGGGACCCGCGCCTGCGGGCACCGACCTCAGGAATCCGATCGGCGTGAATAGTCGTCAACTCACATACTATAGCACAACAGGACGTACATAGCAAGCGGTTTTTATACTGTATTTCAAGACACGCTCGCGTGTCTTGCGCGCCATGTGCTGGATGCCGCCAGGCATCAATTACCAATCAGCACATGTGCGCATCCATGCGGAGCGTATAACTCAGTGTGGGATTGTCACCCGCCACTGAGCCTGGTTTGTTACCCGCCTTAAGAGGCGGGGGACATCCCACACTGTAGTTATATCATTTCCCTGTTTATTCCACCATCCGCAGCCTCCTGCAGAATACCGCGTATCTGGTCTTGCCGCCGGGCGTGCAGGTGAAGAGGGTCAGGTCGCCGCCCTGTGCCTCCCTGATGATCTCGGCGGACTCCGCCGTGAGCACCTCCATGCCGCAGACCACATACCGGAAATCGTTCCCCGCGGTGTCGGAAAAGGTCATCTCAGCGCCTCCCCTGAGCTCAGAGATGCGGCCGAAATGTTCCGGGTAGTTGTGTCCGCAGAGAACAAGATTGTCCAGGTAGGCTGAACCGGCATAGCGGCACGGGGCCAGCCGAAGCCCGGGATAGCTCCAGTTCTCCATGACCGGCAGCTCCAGGGACAGGTCAGGGACGCGAAGTATCCCGATGTACCTCTCCCCGTCGATCTCCACGGCCGGCATGGGCATCTCCGGATGGCTCCAGTAGTCGGGCACCGCGGTTTTCTCCTTTGCGGTTTTCTCCTCCCGCACCGCCGTCTCCACCTGCACCGCCGCTTTCCCCGCCGCGGCGGCAGCCCTCCGGCCGTCCAGGATATTCCATGCTGTAAGGAGCAGCGCCCCGCAGAGAAGGACCGGCACGGGCCACCACAGCTGGCCTGTCTGGGGAAGCCGGCTTTTTCCCAGGACTTCCGGTTCCGGGAGTTCTTTCCGCACGGAGCCGAGTACCCCGCGTTCCGCGGGGACGCCTGCTGCCGGTTCCGCGTCTTTCCGGAAGGTGTTTTCTCCCCCGCCGGTTTGGCCCCTGCCTCCCCCGCCGTCTCCGTTTCCGGGGTAAGCGGGTGCCGCAGCAATCTCTTTTTTCAGCTTCACAGTCATTTCCGCCTCATTTCCGGTAAATACCAGGGCAGGGAGGAAGCGGGCCTTCTCCCGCTCCCCCCGCCGGTCTTCGGCCAGAACCAGGTATGTCCCGTTCCGGCGCACATAAACCCTGGCCGAACCCCCTTCCCCGGTCTCCGCCTCCGCCGCGGGCTCCGCCCCCGAGGAACGGATGACCTCCTCCAGGGTTTCGCCGAGTGTGCGAAGCGATTCCCCGTCAGAATATTCCGTTTCCGGGTCAATGGCTACGGCGTAGACAGCTGCCCGGGCGCCCGGGATATCCGCGGCCACAGTGAGTTCTGTCGTTTCCCCGGCCTGTGCCGGCACGGCCGCCGGCAGGGCGAGGAAAAGTACGGCAAGTATGATTGTAAGATCACGCATCGCCCCGTCTCTTCCCCCGAAAGAACAGGAGCGCGCCGGACATCAGGAGAACGGCGGCGCCGGCGTAGAACATGGCTGTGCCCCGCCCGCCTGCGGAGGG
>ONXW01000034.1 GCA_900321915.1 uncultured Eubacteriales bacterium | reverse complement strand
CAGCCCATGCGGGAGATCGCAGGGGAGATTATCCGGGAGAAGGCCCTGCGCCTGCTGTCGGATGAGGTGCCTCACGGCATCGCGGTCACCATCGAGGAGATGAAGCAGCGGGAAAACGGCCTCTGGAATATTGAGGCCTCCATCATATGCGAGAAGGATTCCCACAAGGGCATCGTCATCGGGAAGGGCGGATCCATGCTGAAAAAAATCGGCACGGCAGCCCGGATGGATATCGAGGAGATGACCGGGGATCGGGTGAACCTGAAGCTGTTTGTGAAGGTCCGGAAGGACTGGAGGGACAGCGAGCTCTTCATGAAGAGCTTCGGCTACGACAGGAAAACCCTTACCTGAGAATCCGCACTGCAAGGCACTGGGAGAACTGTATGCGGGAACTGGTAAATCTGACCGGCATGGTGCTCTCCGCCTCACCGGTGGGAGAGTACGACAAGCGGCTGGTGATTCTCACGAGAGAGCGCGGGAAGATCACCGCCTTTGCCCGCGGGGCAAAGAGGAACGGAAGTACGCTGCGGGCCGCGTCCAACCCCTTCGTTTTCGGGACCTTTTCCCTGGGGGAGGGGCGGGACGCCTACAACCTGTACAGCGTCGAGGCGGCGGCGTATTTTGAAGATATCGCCATGGATGTGGAGCGCGCCTGCTACGCGTCCTATTTTGCCGAGTTCGCTTCCTATTACGGGAGGGAAGGCATTGAGGCGGGGGATATGCTCCTGCTGCTGTACCAGTCGCTCAGGGCGCTTCTTCAGGAAAATGTCCCGAATCCCCTGGTGCGGCGCATCTTCGAGCTGAAGCTGATGATGCTGAACGGGGAATACACCGAAAAGCCCGCCGTTTCCTGCGGCGAGGCGGCCTCCTACGCCTGGGACTACGTGGTTCACTCCCCGGCGGGAAAGCTTTACAGCTTCCTGCTGTCGGAAGAGTCCCTCTCGGAATTTGCCCGGGCGGTGGAGAGAAACGTAAAGACATTTACAGACCGGAATTTCCGCTCCCTCGCGGTGCTGGAAATGATGCGTCAGTAGCAGGAGGGAGGAAAGGCAGTGGAAGAGAAGGCATTCCGGCGGAAAGTCGTGACGGTGAGCTTTATCTGCTGCCTTCTTGTGATCTGGAACCATTCCGGGAACGCGGATCTGTTCCTCCCGGGGACAGGCCCGGAGACCTGGCTTTACAGGTTTGAGTATGTCTGGACCTACGCCCTGGTGCGGCTGGATATTCCCTTCTTCATGATGATCTCCGGATACCTGTTTTTCAGGGATATGAGCTGGGAGGCCCTGCCGGGCAAATGGAAGCGGCGGGTGCATTCTTTGCTTATCCCCTATCTGCTCTGGAATCTCATCTATTACGCTGCGGAGATCTGCGCGAGCTATATCCCCGGGCTGAACAGGCTCCTGGGGAAATATTATCTCAGGCCGGATCTTCCCGGGATGATCCGGGCTGTGGTCTTTTTCGAGTCCAACCCGGTGTTCTGGTTTATGTTCCAGCTGATCCTCCTGGTGATGCTGGCCCCGGTGCTCTGGTTTTTCCTGAAGCGATGGTGGACGGCGGCGGCATTTGCCTGCGCACTCGCCCTTCTCTGGTGGTTCTGGCCGCCGGTGCCGTTTCTCAATACGGACGACCTGATCTACTACTATGCCGGGGCTTTCTGGGCGGTGCACGGGAGACGGGCGGCGGAAGGCGCCTGGTCCGCGCGGCGCGCAGGGCTCGGGGCGGCCATCCTCCTTCTGGGGGCAATCGTTTACCGGATACACCTTCAGACGTTCCTGCCACAGCCCCTGGTGCTGTACCTGATGATTCTCCCCTGGGGAATCTGGCTGCTCATTGATGAGCGGCGGCTTAAGGAACCGCGGCGCTGGATGAAAGAGACATTCTTCATTTACGCTACCCATTTCTACGTGGTGCGGCTTATCGGAAAGCTTGCGGCGATTCCCTTCGCGGGCAGCGCGGCTGCCGGCGCCCTGCTGTATCTCGTGATGCCGGTTCCGGCGGTATTTCTGTGCCATGCGGCGGCAAAAATCCTGGGAGCGGCCTTCCCCCGGGCGCTGGAGGTGCTGAACGGCGGCAGGAGCTGAACAAAGCTTGACAGAAAGTGCGCTTTTTCTTGCATTGTTGGAAAAAAGAAGTTATACTATCACACATCTATGTGTTTCAGAATAGCATGAATCGACGGAGGATTGGTCATGGAAAAGACAATGGACAAGATTGTTTCTCTGGCAAAGTCCAGAGGTTTTGTATATCCCGGTTCCGAGATCTACGGCGGACT
>ONXW01000018.1 GCA_900321915.1 uncultured Eubacteriales bacterium | reverse complement strand
TCCGCGTCCAGGGCCGGCTGTTCCAGCGTCCTCACCCGCTTTTCCGCGGGCTCCTGCGGCCGGCCTTCCGGCACAAACACATTCTGTTTTTTCTTCGGAATAAAGACATTTCTGCCTTTGTTGTCGGTCTCACCCATAGTATTCCTCATCGGTCATGTATCAGAAAAATGAAAACAGGCCCTTCTCGCCAAACCACACCGCAATTGCGGAGTAATTATCCATGTCTTTATCTTTCCCGTTTTCACATACAATCCGTTCCATACGGGCGAGCCAGTCTTCCGGACTGTCCGCCTGCTTCAGGCATTCTGTCATCCGGGCCTCATCAATCAGCTCCCAGAATCCGTCACTGCAAAGGAGAAGCGCCTGCTGTCCTTTCGGAATGCCCGTCTCCTGCAGCTCATAAGGGCGTTCTTCCCGCCATTCCGTTCCCATGACGCGCAGCAGGCGGTTCCGGTCTTCGTGAAACCGGATATCCGCTTCTTTAATCTCCCCCATATTTACAAGCATCTGGGGAACGCTGTGGTCAAGGGTTCTGCGGACCAGCCTGTTCTTCCGGAAATAATAAATCCTGGAATCGCCGATGTAGCCCCACCGGAGTTTTTCCGGCGTCAGTTCCACTGCGGACATGGTAGTCTTCATCTGCGATTCCGCGTGAAGGCGCGTCTGGACTTCGCTGATGGACTTCTGGGCCTCCTCAAACCAGGCGGACAGATCCTCCCGCCCCTCGAGGAAGCACTTTTTGGAAACAGTCACTGCAATTCCGGAGGCAACCTCCCCTTTTCCGTGCCCTCCGAGCCCGTCGGCCAGGACAAAGCACCATCTTTCCCCATCCTGCTCAGCGCCGACGGAATCCTCGTTGTAATCGCGGCCTCCCTGCCGGCTTATCATCGCGTAGGTTACCGGGAACATCCTTTTCCTCTTCTTTCTTTAATCTTCCGTCACGGTACCCGGCTCTCAGCTTCCGGGTTCCAGCTCCAGTGTCTTGGTCTTCGGCCGTTCATCCCTGCCCAGCGTAAGCAGCACAGCCGTCAGGTTGTCGGTGGCGTCCTTTTCCTTGATATGGTCCGTCACGGCGATCAGCTTCGTCTGTGCCGGGCTTGCGGTGCAAAGGATACCGACGTCCGTGTCATCCAGATAGTCATAGAAACCGTCGGAGCACAGAAGAAGGCTCTCCCCCTCGGAGAGTTCCCCGCCGAAGGTATCTATCCGCAGTTCCCGTCCGGCGCCTACCGCGTTTGTCAGGACATGGCGCATCCGGTGGACCAGGGCTTCTTCCTCAGTCAGGTTGCCCGCATCCACCTCCCGCTGGACCCAGGTGTGGTCCTTTGTGATCTGCTGCAGCCCGTCACGGCCGGCCAGGTAAACCCGGCTGTCCCCGCACTGCTTGACCATATAATACTGGTCCACGAGAAATGCCAGGGAGACCGTAGTCCCGCTCTTCACTTCTTCCCGGGCACTGTATTCCCTGATGTTCTCGTCGGCTGTACGGAGAACGCGGTCAAGGGCTTCGGAAACCTTTTCCCAGACCAGCTCTTCTTCCCGGTAATTCGGAAAGTCTTCATTCCACCATTGATAAAAAGCGCGCACAACTTCGCCGCTGGCGCGCTCTCCGAACTGCATGCCTCCCATGCCGTCAGCGACGACAAGGAGGCCGTAAAGTCGTTTCCGGAACGACCCACACCGGACAAGGAGGCTGTCCTGATTCACAGTCCTCACATTTCCGACGTCGGTCGCCCGGCCGATATCATAACTGTATTCTTCAATCATCAATCATTACCCGAGATGAAATACTGCGTCAATGTCCGCGAAACGAACGGTATCTCCGTCTGCAAGCGTCTTCGGCTCATACGGGTTAAGCATCTGCCCGTTCACGTAGGTATGGTTGGAAGACTTGAGGTCGGTGATGGTAAATACGCCGTTGGTGTATGTGATCTCGCAGTGCTCATGTGAGACGTGGTCGCCTGCGATAATCAGGTCGCCGGCGTCACGGCCGATGGCAAATCTCGCCTTGTCAACCTCATAGACCGAATCTCCCAGGGTCAGGGTTGCGCGCGGAATCGCGGGCTGCTCTTCCAGCATCACAGTGCGGTTCTTGCCCTGTTCCGGTGCCACACGGTCCGCCGCCACGATGGCCTGCTGCGGGACGGTATCCGTCTTCATCTTCGGCTGTCCGCCGATACGGGTGCCGCACTCAGGACAGAAGGCCTCTCCCGGATTGACCGGAGTTCCGCAGGCCGGGCACTTGGCGCCGCCGGCCGGGGCAACGGGTTCTCCGCAGAAGCCGCAGAAGGCCTCTCCGGCTTTCACCGCTTTTCCGCACTTCGGGCAGTAGGTTCCGTCAGCCATTGCGCCGGCGGAAGCTTCCTTCACACGGTTCATGACGTCGCCGCCCAGTCTGGAGGCTGCGCCCTGGGCCTTATTCATGCCCTTTTTCAGGCTCTCTCTGTTGAGATTCTCCTGGCCGGTCTTCTTGATCTTTGAGTACAGGCCCGGAATAACGATCCTGCTGCGGACGCTCTCAGAACGGATATAAATCCAGACGCCGCATGCCAGCAGGGCAAAGAGTACCGTGATATAGCTGGGTGCGAGGAGCTTCAGCTCTGTCTTCTTGTCAATGCCGCTGGCGCCGAGGGAACTGAGCATGCCGGCCAGTTCCTTCATGTTGTCCTCGATCTTGAATTTCATCACCAGCACCATGATAAAGTTCAGTATGGCCATCAGGGCAAACGGCATCGGGCCGGCAAATGCCCCGCTGACAATAAAGAAAATAGAACCAAGGATGGCGATAAAGGTCAGGAACTTCATCACCTTGGAGAGGATATTTATCATCGCTATCTTGCCGGCATAATCCTCCGCGTCCTTCTCGCTGAACATCATTGCGGAACCGCCTTCGGCGATCTTTCTTCCCTCATCCACAACAGTCATGACAGTGGAAATCTCTCCCGGGGAAAGCGCGGCGTCGTCAAATGCCTTCGCGGCTTTCTCGAAATGCTTCGCGAAAGATTTCGCTTTCACCTTGATCTCGTTGTCATCAAAGGTGTCCTGCAGGTCTTCCAGGTCATCCTTGTCCATGTCGTCAAATTCTTCAATGAAGCTCTTGGAACTCTTCCTGAGGTTTTTCCGGATATCCTTGTCCTCAAAGGTTATCCACCCCATGCCATAGGTGATGATTGAGATAATCAGCAGCACGTAAACAACGATTTTCCCAACTAGAAGCTTTGTTCTCTGGTTCATACGCAACCTCCCCTGTTCCCTGCTTCCCGCGGGCGGTTTCCCGCCCGGAAAACAGACTTTCCAATATTATTAATTTAATATAAATTATATCCGCATCTAACCGAAGTGTCAAACAAATGGGGCAAATACTCAAAATGAAAGCACAGTCAGATTGGTATTCTCCGTGTTCTCATATTTTGCGGCTATCTGCTCCAGTCCCGTGGAGAGTGTCCTGGTCCTTGTTTCCAGAAGCCTGGTATCATTTTCCGCAGCCCTGAGCTTTTCCCGGATCTGCTCCGCGGCAAGAATCTTCATCCGCATATGCGTGGCGTTGTAGTTGATGTAATCCGCAGCCGTTCTCAGGGATCTCGCGATGCCCTCCAGGGTCTGCGCGCTCTGTTTCATCCGGGCAAGGTCCACCCTGATCTGTCCGGCCGGCGAAACCCCTGCCGTCACGTCCGCCACCTTGCGGTCTTCCCCGTTCCTGTTTATCTCGATATCATCCAGGTCATCGCTGACCATGCCGATAATCTCCAGAAGCTTCCGGAGTTCGTCCCCGGTCAGCCGGATGCCGCATTTTTCGTAAATAAGGTCTGACAGCGCATTCAGCGCCCAGTTTTTGTCGATATTGACAAAAGGAAGACCGTTCAGGAATTCCGTCAGCCCGTCGATAGCCCCGGCCGTGCCGGTTGCTATCGCCAGCAGCTCGTCAAAGGTAAAGGTGTGGCTCCAGCCGAAGGGTCCTTCCAGCGTGTATTCAAAGTTCAGCACTTCCTTCGCGATATCCACATACTGGGTAAACCCGTCCATCCCGAACTCGCCCAGCACCTGCTTGATCTGCTCCGCAAACTGCGGGTTCGTCTGTTCGAATTTGATGGTATAGGCCAGCAGGTAAGCCAGGTCATCGGAATACTTGGAATCCGTCAGAGTCTGCATGAACGTATCCAGCTTCTGCTGGTTCGTCATGTTTTTATCGAGCGAAAAGGCGTCATCGATAAAGGAGTTCACCATCTCCAGGGCCTCGGTCCTGTCACTGTCCGACATGGAGCGCAGGTATCCGTTGAGGAACTGGTCCAGCGCCTTCATTTCCTCCGCCTGCCCGTTCGGGTTGACCTCCATGGAGAAGCTTCCGTCCGGATTGTATTTCATGAAGGTGTTGGGGCAGTGATTCTCCAGGAAACCGCCTTC
>ONXW01000179.1 GCA_900321915.1 uncultured Eubacteriales bacterium | reverse complement strand
CCCTGGGCGGCGTAGCCACCAAGCTGATCGAGAGAAATACCACTATCCCGACCAAGAAGAGCCAGGTATTCTCCACCGCGGAGGATAACCAGTCGGCCGTGGATATCCATGTCGTACAGGGCGAGAGACAGTTCGCCAGAGACAACAAGACCCTCGGAACCTTCCGTCTGGACGGTATCCTTCCGGCACGGAGAGGCGTTCCGAAGATTGAAGTTACCTTCGATATCGATGCCAACGGCATCGTGAATGTATCCGCTAAGGACCTCGGCACCGGCAAGGAGCAGCACATCACCATCACTTCCGGTTCCAACATGTCCGACTCCGATATCGAGAAGGCTGTGAAGGAAGCCGCAGAGTTTGAGGCGCAGGATAAGAAGAGAAAAGAAGGCATTGATGCGAGAAATGAAGCCGATGCCATGGTATTCCAGACAGAGGATGCCCTGAAGCAGGTGGGCGACAAGCTGGGTGACGGCGACAAGACCGCTGTGGAAGCGGATCTCCAGGCACTGAAGGACGCTCTCGGCAAAGCGCCGGCGGACCAGATGACCGATGCGCAGGTCGAAGAGATCAAGAGCGCGAAGGAGAAGCTGATGAACAGCGCGCAGGCCCTGTTCACCAAGGTTTATGAGCAGGCACAGGGTGCGCAGCAGGCAGGCCCGGGCCCGGATATGGGTTCCCAGGCAGGCGCCGGCGCACCGAACGATGACAATGTTGTTGACGGTGACTTCAGGGAAGTCTGATAACCGTAAAATAGTACTGCGGGATGGATGGCGGACCGGGGCAGCTGCCCCGCTGCCATCCAATTCTGCGATATATCAGACTGCTATAGTTATGGAGGATTTGGATCATGCCTGAAAGCAAGAGAGATTATTACGAGGTCTTGGGCGTTCCAAAGGATGCAGATGACGCGGCCCTGAAGAAAGCGTACAGGGCGCTCGCGAAAAAATACCATCCGGATGTCAATCCCAGCGAGGAAGCGGCGGAGAAGTTCAAGGAAGCTTCCGAGGCCTACTCCGTGCTGAGTGATCCGGAAAAGAGAAGAATGTATGACCAGTTCGGCCACGCCGCGTTTGACGGCGCAGCCGGCGGTGGCGGCGGCGCAGGCGGCTTCGGCGGCTTTGACTTTAACAGCGCGGATATGGGCGATATCTTCGGGGATATCTTCGGCGACCTGTTCGGCGGCGGAAGGACCAGGAGCACCCGGAATTCCAACGCGCCGCAGAGGGGCGACAATGTCAGGACCAGTGTGCGCATCACCTTTGAGGAAGCCATCAAGGGCTGTGAGAAGGACCTTACGCTGAACCTGAAGGAAACCTGCCCGAAGTGCGGCGGTACGGGGGCAAAGCCGGGAACAAGCCCGCAGACCTGTACGAAGTGCGGAGGAAAGGGCAGGATTGTCTACACCCAGCAGTCCTTCTTCGGCCAGGTGCAGAATGTGCAGACCTGCCCGGACTGCGGAGGCACCGGAAAGGTGATAAAGGACAGGTGCCCGGACTGCTACGGCACCGGATACATCACAAAGAAGAAGACCATCAAGGTAACGATCCCCGCGGGAATCGACAACGGCCAGAGCCTGCGCGACCGCGGCAACGGCGAACCCGGTCTGAACGGCGGGCCCAGGGGAGACCTCCTGGTGGAGGTCATTGTATCCCCGCACCCGGTATTCCGGCGCCAGGATACGACCATCTTCTCCACTGTGCCGGTATCCTTCGCGACGGCGGCCCTTGGCGGTCCCATCCGCATTAAGACGGTGGACGGCGAGGTGGAGTATGAGGTGAAGCCGGGAACCCAGACGGATACTAAGGTGCGTCTCAAGGGGAAAGGCGTCCCGTCCCTGCGCAATCCGCAGATCCGGGGCGATCACTACGTGACCCTGGTGGTACAGGTACCCACCCGCATGAACGAGCGCCAGAAGGAAGCGCTGCGCGCGTATGAAGCGGCGATGAACGGGACCGAGACCGAAAAGACAAAGAAAAAAGGATTGTTCAAATAAAGGGGAAAGACGCAGCGGCTGCTGCGTCTTTTCTGGTGGGAAGATTCGGAGATTGTTAAGATAATCGTAGGAGTTGCGCTGTTGACTATTAGGATCGGGTTCTGTAAAATGAAACCGATTGTATGGTATTAAACGGTTATTGGGTTTGGAGGATAGATTGGCAATATGGCTGAAGATCAGGAGAAGATGAATCCCGCGGAGAATCCGCCCGCGGAGGGGCGCGGAAGGAGCCGTGCGAGAAAGCCGGGAGAGAGCGACGGAAGCGCCGGGAAGGTGCTCAAAATCCTTGGCTGCGCGCTGCTCGTCGGCGCCGTGGGTACCGGCGGCATTTACGCCGCGATGGCACAGAAGTACAACAGTGTTTTCCTGCCGGGCACCGTCATCAACGGTGTGGACGCTTCGGAGAAACCTGTGGAGGAAGTGAAGAACCTCATCAACCAGGGGGCTGAGCAGTATCGCCTGACACTGGAAGAGAGGGACGGGAATACAGAGGAGATCGCGGGCAATGCGGTAGGGATCAAAACTGTTTTTGACGGGAGCATCGAGAAGCTCCTGGCGGAGCAGAATAAATACACCTGGCTCAAGCGGAAAAAGAATCCGGAATCCTTTACCATCGATACAGTGATTGATTTTGATGAGTCGGCACTGTACCGGGAGATCGGCACACTGGCCTGTATGGAAAAAAGCGCGCAGGTGATGCCGGAGAACGCGTATATTTCGGATTATATCAACGGCGAGGGATACAAGGTTATCCCGGAGACCAGGGGAACGGCCGTCGATGAGGCAAAGCTTCAGGAAGCGGCGTACAATGCCATGCTGAACCTGCAGCCTGTCCTCAATATGGACGAGGCCGGCGTGTACCGGGAAGCGGCCATCCGGCAGGATGACCCCGGGCTTAACGCGACTGTGGACCGCCTGAACAAGGCATGCGTGATGAATATCACATATAAGTTCGGCGATGAGACCGAGGTCCTGAACGGCGATGAGATCCACAAATGGGTCGGCTTTGACGATGCGGGGAACGTCACCGTCAATGAGGCCATGGTGGAAGAGTACGTGAAAGGCCTGGCCGAGCGCCACGACACCTACGGCGGGATAAAGCAGTTCAAGACCACCGGCGGAAACACCGTGGAGGTCAAGGGCGGAACCTACGGATGGCGGATCAACCAGAAGGATGAGACAGCCCAGCTCGTCGCGCTGGTCCAGGCAGGAGAAGACGTGGAGCGCGAGCCGATCTACAAGCAGACGGCGGCGACCCGCGAGAACTCCGGCATCGGAAACACCTACGTGGAAGTAAATCTCGGAGAACAGCACCTGTATTACTATAAGGACGGAAAGCTTGCCCTGGAGTCTGATTTCGTGTCAGGCAACACTTCCCGCGGCATGGGGACGCCCAACGGCGTGTACGCCGTGGCTTACAAGCAGCGGAACGCCACCCTCCGGGGACAGGGCTATTCGACCCCGGTCAGCTACTGGATGCCGTTCAACAACGGTATCGGATTCCATGACGCCAACTGGAGGGGATCCTTCGGCGGCACCATTTACAAGACAAACGGTTCCCACGGATGCATCAACATGCCTCCCAGCAAGGCGAAGGAACTTTACGGCATGATCGACCAGGGATGCGTGGTAGTCTGCCACAGCTCCACCGGATCCGGGCGGAAGTCCGGCTCCTCCGCACCGGCAGCACCAGCGGTGACGCAGCCGGCTGTTCCGGAAGTGACTCTTCCGGAGACCACCGAGGCGGTGGCCCAGCCTGCAGGTCCTGCAGGAGACACCAGCGGTCCGGCGGCGGAAGGTCCGGGTGCGGCAGCAACGAGCCCGGCGGCGCCTGCCACAGAGGCGGCCCCCCAGCCCGCAGCGACGGAAGCGGCACCCCAGCCCGCAGCGACAGAAGCGGCACCGCAGCCTGCAGCGCCTGAAGCGGCACCTCAGCCCGCAGCTGAGCCCGCACCCGCGGCGCCGGGCGGCGCGGGAACGGATGCGCCTGTCGCAGCTCCGGATTCCGGCAATGTCGTCGTGGTACCCGGCGGTGACCAGAGCGGCGTAGCCCAGCCCGGAACCGGCGGCCCCGGCATGTAAAACCCGTTTTCCGGGTGATTGTTTATGAAAAACAGAAAGACTGTCTTACAGGGCGGTAATATTACGCCCTGAAAAGACGGTCTTTTTTGCATTTTTGCGGGAAGCGGAGTATAATTAATATACTTCATTTTGGGTCTTGATTTATGTGACGATTTCACTTTATTTTCTGTCTGAATATTTAGAGAACTGACTGGCAGGCTTATTTTTGATATATTGGGATTTGTCTGAATTGTTTAAGGAAGTGATAGAATGACCGGATACAGATATAAGAGAAAACAGCAGAACAGAGGGATTCCGGGAAAACTCCGCGCAGCGGTATCACTGATGCTTGCCGTGGTGCTGGCCATGTCATCTGTAATGATGGCTTTTTCCGCGGAGGGAGAGATTTCCCTGATAAATGATCTCGGCGGTTACGGCGGGGAAGGCTCCGCCGCGGTTCATGCTGCGCGGAACTGGAACGAAGATATTGTCTCCGTATCAAAGGGGGCATGGTTTGATGCGCACGCAGGGCTGGACGACGAGGAGAGGACGGAGCATAAGGAGAGTAAGGCTACCTCCTCAGAGCTTTCGCGCGGGGAGAAGGGTGTTCACGCGGCGACTGCCTCCGACCTTGCGAACTCCGGAACGGATGATTCCGGAAATGTTTCCGGATATGATGTTTTCACTGATTATGACGAGAAAGCAGCGGCCTCCCGCGTGTCGGACTTCCTGAAAAAGGGAAAGAAAGAGGGAAGGGCCGCTTCCGGCAGGTTCCTCCGGAAAATGCTGAAGGAAGCCTCGATTCCGGAGGACGGGGTTCCCCGGGAGGATGACCTGAAAAAAGAGATACGGGCGCTCCAGAAATGGAATGACGAAGATTATACGGTGTTTTGCGATGATCCCGCCTATCGTCCGGTTCCCGGGGACCTGGTATTTATCGCAGGCCACGCGGGGACAGGAAAAGAAAAACAGGCAACCGAATCCGTGCTGGCCACCCCGGACAGCCTTCCGAAGAATGCCGTGCTGGGAGGAATCCTCTTTGCGGGGCCGGAGGAGACCGGGAACGGAACCCTCGCATTCCTGTACAGCACAGAGAAAGATTCCGTGGAGATCGGCGTGATCGGAGCCGGCGACAAACGCATTATCGGGTTTGCTGATATGGAAGAGCTTCATGACCGGTACTGCGGAATCCTGGAGGATGAGGAAGAAGAGGCAGAGGAGGAAGAAGAGGCTCTCGAAGAGGCAGAGGAAGTACCTGTCGAAGAGGAACTCCTGATTCCCGCAGCCCCTGTAAATACGAAAACAGAATATGTATGGCAGGACGGAAACCTGACAGTGACAGCTTCCATGAAGGACCCGGATACGGTTCCTGACAGTGCGGAGCTTACTGTTACGCGCCTTTCTGCCGATACAGACGGATATAATTACCAGGCTTATCTGGATGCCCTGGAAACGGAGAGCAGCATCTCGGAAGAGAATGCGATTCTCTATGATGTGGCTTTCCTCATGGAGGAGACAGATGAGAACGGTGAAAAGACCGGGCGCACTGTCGAAGTGCAGCCGGAGGACGGCACCGTGAAGATTTCCTTCCGGTATCACAGCGCTGTGCTGACGGAGGAGATCGGGGCAAAGAACGCGGAGGATATCCGGGTTATGCACCTGCCTCTGGCGGAGGAAGTCCGGGAAAATGTACTGACGACGAAGGACGCTGTGGATATCGCGGCATCGGATATCGCCTCGGAAGAGGTGGAGGCCAGCGCCAGCGTGGGCACCCGCAGCGGCCGTGTGGAATTTGAGACGGACAGCCTTTCCGTGTACGCGATCTGCTGGATGACAGAGGCCGCTGTGACGGAGAACTTTGACGGAAACTATGTTATCGGATACTGGGACGGCACTTCAGACAAGTTTTACGCGCAGACGGCCGAAGCGGGTTTTGTACCAGGCTACGGTCTCAAAACAT
>ONXW01000409.1 GCA_900321915.1 uncultured Eubacteriales bacterium | reverse complement strand
TTTTATCCGTGAACTGCGGATGAAAACCGGACTGACACAGAAGGCATTTGCCGACCTGTTTGATATACCGGTCAGCACACTGAGAAAGTGGGAACAGGGGGAGGCTTCTCCCGCACCGTATGTCGTGAATCTGCTGGCAAGGGCATTGCCGGGGTTCAATCCGTCACTCCGGAAGATCGAAGGGGAAGACGGCGCGAAATACTGGTATGATGAGATGACAGGGACTGTTTCAGATACGCGGGGCAATACCATACCTGTGGCGGAGGATTTAAATAAAGTAAAGGAACCGAACCTGAAACTGTACATCTCGGACCTGTTCGCAAGGTACTATGAAATTCAGGAGAAATTCAACCGCGACTGCAGATTTGATATGGAGGAAGATGTCATCTGGACCCGTTAGAGCGCGGGAGGAGCAGGGTGAACCTATGACAAGAGAATACTATCTGATGCACAAAGACATTATGGTCTGCCTGATGGAGATTGACAGCGGGGGCGCAGTCTCTGGAGTGCGCCGCAATGAGTCGGCGGCGGCGCATTTCCCTCTCGGCGGACAGATGAATAATATGAAATTCCATGAGTGGTGGAGAGACCGGGCTATCCCCAAAACAAGGCACGGCGCGAAAACAGCCCTGCAGAAGCTCGGGTATTCTTCCACAGACAGCGCCCTGGTCAATAATCTTGCGCTCAGTCTCTCCGACTGCTACTGGATTAAGCCGAGGGGGGAAACCCTCTCCTGGAAGGAAGTAAACCTTTTCGCGAATGATTTTGTTGATACCTTCGGGGAACTCACTCTGAACCGTGACCATGTGATTGACCTCCGGAATAAAACAAGATTCAACAGCGCCGCGTCACAGGGAGAACTCCAGAAGAAATGGTGTATTGCCGGAGACGGGCGGCGGTACCTGGTCAAGGGTAACTATGGGGATTCCTGGCAGCAGAGCCTGAACGAACTGTTCGCGGCGGCCCTGCACCGGCAGCAGGGATTTTCCAATTATACGGAATACCTGCCGGTAAGGCTGCAGGTAGACGGGAACCGGGAAGGCCTGGGCTGCCTGTGCTATGATTTCTGCAGTGAACACATTGAGAGCCTTTCCGCGTGGGAATTGCTGCAGACAGTAAAAATAAGGCAGAATGAATCCCTGTATTATCCGCTGAAGGAGGTTTGTCTCAGACTCGGGATGCCGGAAGAAGAATTTGACAGTTTCATGGATTATGAGATTCTGACCGACTACCTGATAACCAACACAGACCGCCACATGAACAATATCGCGGTGATGAGGGATCCCGATACGCTGAAGCTTCTCGGCTTTGCGCCGATATTCGACTCGGGTAATTCCATGTTTTACAATATCCCTTATGAGGAACTGAAGAGGCTGCATCTGAGGGACATTCGGACGCATTCCTTTGTGGAGAGAGAAAGCAGACTGCTCCAGTATGTCAGAAACCGGAACTGCGTCGACCTGAGTAAAGCGGAGATGGACTTTTCCGTTTATAATATGGATATTACGGAACGGCACATCCGGATACCGCTGCTGCAGGAGCTGTATGAGAAAAAAATCGGTTATCTGCGGGCATTTCAGGCGGGAAAAGATATCTGGAAGACATCCCGGTCTGCAGACAGGTAAGGAGGGCTGGAAAATGAAACTGCACGGACTGCAGAAAATGACGCTGCTGGATTTTCCGGGACACGTGGCCTGCACGGTGTTCCTGGGGGGCTGTGACTTCCGCTGCCCCTACTGCCACAACTTTGAGCTGGCGGACGGGACGGCTGAGCCGCAGATGGACGAGGAAGAATTCTTTTCCTTCCTCGGAAAGCGGAAGGGGCTTCTGGACGGCGTGGCCGTCACCGGCGGGGAGCCCTGCCTCCACAGGGAGCTTCCGGGATTTCTCGAAAGAGTGCGCGGGATGGGCTTCGGCACCAAGCTGGACACCAACGGCCACCATCCGGAGCTTCTGCGCGAGATCCTGGAGAGGGGCCTCGCGGATTACGTGGCCATGGACATCAAGAACAGCCCGGGGAAATACAACATGACCTGCGGCCTGGATTCGCGGGAGGGCGCGGGCGCACTCCCGGGGGCCGACCTTTCCCGCATCCGGGAGAGCATCCGCCTCATCATGGAGAAAGCCCCGGACTACGAATTCCGCACCACCGTGGTGCGGGAATTCCACGAAGCCGCGGATTTTGAGGAGATGGGGAAAATGATCGCGGGCGCGAAAAACTACTATCTCCAGAGCTTCACCGACCGGGATACCGTCCCGTTTGAGGGATTTCACGCCCCCGATCCCGACAGCCTTAAGAAATATGCCGATATTGCCCGAAAATATGTGGCAAATGTACAGGTCAGGGGTGTAGAATGATAATAACCGGCACATCCGAGGAAGCGGAAAGAATCTGAACGGAAAGCTCGCTTGCCGGGCAGATTCTTTTCGGTTTCGCGGGAGGTGGCCAGGGCGCGAAGCGCCCCCGGCCACCAACAGCGAGGATTGTATGCAATCCGAGCTGATGTGCCGATAATGACAAACACATAGGGAAAAAGGA
>ONXW01000030.1 GCA_900321915.1 uncultured Eubacteriales bacterium | reverse complement strand
GTCATTGGCAAATGCCCCGCACCCGAAAGCCCCCAGCACCAGGATCTCCGCCCCGTTCGCCGCCGCCACGTGCAGGATGTGCTTGGCTCTCTGCAGATGCAGCCGGTACAGTTCCTCCGGCTCCATGCGGACCGCCTTCCCGGTCTCGGGATTCATCCCGCCCGCCGGTTCATTCCTGAGATTCGGCGCCGCGCAGGAAATCACATCCACCTGCACGAACTCCTCCGGGTCCATCCTCGCCGGGATGTCCTCGTCGGTCTTGCAGATGAGCACCTTCGGCGAATAGATGCAGGCGTCCGTGTGCCTCACATCCTTCATGACGCGGTTGACATCATAGAAACACTGCCAGAGCCATCGTCTGTCCAGCGTCGGAAACAGGGTGGAGCAGCGGCAGAGGCTCTCTTCCTGGGCGCTGCTTCCCAGCTTCACGCCGCCCCCGGGCCTGATGGCGGAGGCAAAGTTCAGCACCGCTATCCTCTTCTCCGGGAACTCGGCGTGCAGTTTTACGGCCGACTCAAATGTCCTGTATTTTGTCACCCGGATTTCCGCCTTCCGGCTTTTTCCGGGCATCTCTTCCGGCACGGTTCCGGCAGCATCGGCGGCTTCCTTCCCCTTCTTTTTCTTTTTCTTCCCGGTTACAGTCCCGGATATCGTGCCGCCCCGCTCCGGAAGCTTCGGATAATCATCGTCATCGTAAAACCTGGTATTAACCCTTCCGTACGCCACTGCCGCCCGGAGCGCCGGCTCCTCCCGCAGAAACTGTACGGTATCCTCAAATACCTCTATCAGCCGGGAACGTCTGTCTGCCACTGTTCTGCCTCCTTTTGGCCCTTTTCCAGGCCGGTGTCCTCTCCGTACAGTCCCCTGTCAGGGCATGCCGTTTGCACCCCCGTAGGACGGCCGCGCAAACAGGTTCGGTATCCGCCCGTCCAGGATATGGGTCCTCTGCACCGCCGGCAGGTTTTCTCTCGCAATCTGCTCCTTTTCCGGGTATCCGGTGGAGTGATAGATATACTCTGTATCTTCCGTGACCATGCCCACATGGGCAATGGCCCGGAACGCGCCGTGGGCCAGGTAGTAGGGCGCGGCCTCCGGCGGCGCCGCGTAGAATACCAGGTCCCCCGCCTGAAGCTTTTTCCGGTCTTCAAAGGCCCGTCCCATCAGGAAATAGTATTCCGCCAGGCCGAAGGCCCGCCGCAGCGGGGCATCCGCCCGGATGGCCTCCGCAAAGCTCTTCTCCCGCCATTCGCACCGGGAACAGAAGGCGCTCTCAGCCTCTCCGGAAGCATACGGGCTCTCTTCGTACGGGATCCCCTGCAGGACAAGGTGCATATAGGTGGAACAGTCAATGTTCCCGCGGCCGCCGTACCGCCCGTCAAAAAGCGGCGCGCCGCTCAGGAACGTCTTCCCGGCATAGGAATAAATCAGCCGGTCTGTGTTGTCATAATAACTCCGCGCAGCCGCAAGAACTTCGCTGATAACGCCGCAGTCGCCCATCCCGGCCTCCTTTCCGTAATCTGATCGTACTTCTTCCGTGCGGGCAATCCCCGCCGGCTGTACCTGTTATCAATTATATTTTCTTTGCGCGCCATTTGCAAGAAAGAGCCCCATTGTCCGGTGCCGTTTTCCCGTTTTCCTCCTTTTCGGTTTGACAGCATATCCTCCCCTGCTCTATACTTTCTCATGAGCCCCGTTTTTCTTTACGGAGATAAGGAGAATGACTATGGAATTCCTGGAACTTGCAAAAAACAGATACTCCGAGCGCTTTTTCGACAGCAGGCCCGTGGAGCGGGAGAAGCTTGAAAAAATCCTGGAGGCGGGACGCATCTGCCCGACGGCCTGCAACAACCAGCCGCAGCGCTTTTATGTCCTCTCCAGCGAAGAAGCCCGCGCTGCCGCGAAGGAAATCACCCCGTACACCTTCAACGCCCCGGTGATGATCCTCGTCTGCTATGACAGCCGGGAAGCCTGGCGCACGGATATTGATGAATACTACGAGAGCTACAGCTCCGGGGAGCAGGATGCCGCCATCGCGGCCGCGACCATGATGTATGAGGCAGAGAGCCTCGGCGTCCACACGCTCTGGATCCGCGGATTCAATTCCAAGGCATTTGTCAAGCGCTTCGATCTCCCCATCCGCGTGATACCCGTGATGCTCCTGGCCCTGGGCTACCCCTCCGCGGACTCCAGGCCCGCAAAGCTGCACGGGATGAGGAAACCGATCCAGGAAATCGCCTTTGAACTGTAACCGGCGTCCGGATATCCGGATACCAAAAAGCCGCTGCGCACCCGTGCAGCGGCTTTTTCTCATATTCCGGCTTCCGCCGGTCTTATATCAGGACTTCCGGCTTCCGCCGGCTTCACAGTCAGACTTCCACTTCCACCGGCCTGTCGATGATGACATCGCCACCGATGAATGCCTGTGTCACTTTGCCGTCCATGCGGACAACCTCAGCGCGCACGGTGCCGGCCGGCTGGAGCAGGTCTTTCGCGTAGTTCCCGTCCGGGCAGCCCTCAGTCTCAGCGATAACAGTGGCAAGGCTGCCGCTGCCGCAGCTGCCTTCCCAGTAAAGGGAGTTTGCCGCAGGCACTTTTACCAGAGGAGTAAGCTTCCCCGAAGCCTGGTCCCGGAACATGACGCCGTAGGCGTCCAGCTCTGTCATGGGAGCAAAAATCTCTTTCTCGGCTTCCTCAAAAAACTCCACGGAGGGTTTTACCCCGCTCACCACAAAATGGGCGATTCCGCCCAGGTGGACAAGGATTCCCTGAACGCCTCCGGCACTTTCCGGGCGTACAAACCTGGGAAGGGGCATCTGCGCCCTGGCAGTTCCCGCTTCCACGTCCAGATCCACCCCTACCGGCTCTTCACAGCCGCTGACGCGAAGCGTCAGGTGCTGTTTTCCGGAAAGGCCTTTCTCCAGCGCAGTGAGCATTCCGTAAGCCCTGGTCGCGTTACCGCAGAATTCCCCGCCGGCCATCTCCATATGCCCGTCGAGGCCATCTTCCGCCTCACAGCGGTAGCCTACCTGCTCCGCCGCGAATTCCCCCATGGCCAGAAGCTTTTCCGCAAGGGGGCCTCTCTCTTCCTTCGCCACCGGCGTCAGTACATACAGTGTGATATTCCCCGCGGGATTCGCCCGCACTACATCAAGCTTCATTTCTTCTTTTTCCCCTTCTGCTGTTTCATCTGCTGCTGTTTCTTATAGTTTTCCATATACTGGGTCCCGTCGTACACGCGGACCTTGCTGTTTTTCCTCTTTGCCAGCTTCAGGATCTCCCGGGCATCCTTTTCCTCAAAAAAGACGCGCCGGGTGCGTACATCCTTCGTAAAGTAAATCTGTACCTTTCCCGGAAACTGGCTGAGCTTCTCATGGGTCAGGGCCTCGATCTCTTCCCATTTCCAGAGTTCCTGCTGGGAAGTGATGCGCATCTCCATGAAGCTCTCCAGGCCGCGCTCCGTAACCATGACCGTCTTTTTGGAAATCAGGGCCAGGGCCAGAAGGACCGCAAACACAAATGCGATTTTAAACCTTGTGGTAAAACCGCCGGCAATCAGCACGGCAACCAGGATCCAGCTGCAGACAATCACCCATTTTTTATGGGTTTTCACCTCAACGGCCTGATACATGGGACCTGTCAGTCCCTCCCATGGAAATGCGTGGTTCATCGTATTCTCCCTTCCCGGCTGCCGGGCCTCAAGAAGACGCGGACAGACTCTTGTAAAAAGATGCTACAGGAACCCCCGGAGGAATCCCTGTAGCGTAATTATACCTGTTAGGTTCTAAGATTCAAGAAGTAAAGATCAGTTGACCTTCGGAGCCTTGCCGGTTGCGCGGCGTGCTTCGAGGGCTGCAAGAGCAACCTTCTGTGCCTCCTCCGGGCAAGCGCACGGTGTTCCGGCCTTGGTCTTGCCGAGCAGGTTGGTGTAGGAACCGTCAGCCCAGAAAATGTTGCGGCCGAGCCATACGGTGATAGCTGCAAAGATCGGGT
>ONXW01000260.1 GCA_900321915.1 uncultured Eubacteriales bacterium | reverse complement strand
GTTTAAAAACTGCGGCTCCCTGATGGTCAGCTTTTCCCCGGAGGCGGATAAGGCCCTGCGGAAAAAATATGACCGGGGACGGGAAAGCGGCGTTCCGGGCCTTCGTCTCCTGGACAGCAAAGAATGCCTCGCCATGGAGCCCATCCTGTCGGAAAATGTCTCTTCGGGCCTCTACGCGCCCGGAACCTGTGTGGTCAATCCCTGGGAGCTGGGGATTGCCGCCTGCGAGAATGCCGCTGCCAACGGGGCTGTCTTTCTCCTGCGCCATGAGGTGACGGACATCCGGCGGATCCTGGGCGGTTTTTTGCTCACCGCCTCCGGAAAGCGGTTTTCCTGCCGCGTCCTGGTAAACTGCGCGGGACTTTCCGCCGATACGGTCCATGAGCTCGTCTCCCCGCCTTCGGTGCGTCTTTCCCCCTCCTCCGCGGACTATCTCCTGCTGGAGGACAGCATTGCCCCCTCCGTGTCCCATGTCATCTTTTATGAGACCGGGGACAAATCCAAGGGACTGACCCTGGTTCCCACGACGGACGGCAATGTCCTTGTGGGACAGACAGAGCGGGACGGGGCTTTCGCGGGAGATCCGACTTCCCCGGAAGGACTCATGAGGCTCTCGGAGCTCTGCCGCACCGTGGTCCCGGAGCTTCCGGTTTCCCGCATCATGAAATCCTTCGGCACGGCACGCCCGAACCCGTATCTCGTGAAACAGTCGGACGGGGAATGGGTCCCCTCCGATGACCGCCTGCACGATTTCCAGATCCTGGAGGAAGACGGCTTCTTCAGCCTGATCGGCATAAAGACGCCGGGCCTGACCTGCAGCGCGGCCCTCGCGGACCTCGTGGCCGAAAAAACCGTTTCCCTTCTCGGACAGGTTCGGGAAAACCCCGGCTTCCGCCCGGAAAGACCTATGCCCGCGCATATCCGGGATCTCCGTGAAGAAGATCGGATGAGCCTCGTCGGACGGGATCCCTCCTACGGACGGATTGTCTGCCAGTGCCGCGGGATCTCCGAAGGGGAGCTGCGGGATGCCGTCCGGCGCGGCGCGCGGACGCTGGAGGGCGCAAAACGCCGGTGCGGCGTTCTCATGGGAAACTGCCAGGGCAGCCGGTGCCTGATGGAGGTTCTTGAGATTATGGCGGATGAGCTTCAGATACGTCCGGAAGATATCCCGGGCGGGACAGGCGATATCCCCCTGTTGAGGTGACAGCATGGTGAAAGAACTGCTTTCGTGTGATGTGTTTGTGGCTGGAGGCGGAGCCGCGGGAATGGCCGCGGCTCTCTCCGCATGCGAAAACGGTGCCTCTGTGATTCTGGCGGAGCACATGTCCCTCCCGGGGGGTGTCCTGAACCGCTGCATCCATCGGGGCTTCGGTCTTGCCTACTTCCGGGAAAATCTTTCCGGGACAGAGTATGCGGAGCGCTTCCGGAAGAGGCTGGAGGCTTCCGCTGTACGTGTCATGACCGGGACAACTGTCCTCTCTGTTTCAGCAGACAGGACAGCCCTTCTGTCTTCCGCCGGATCCCTCCGCCGGGTCTCATTTCAGCGCTGCATTCTGGCCACAGGCAGTTTCGAGAAAACCTGCGCTTCTATTCCCCTCGCCGGAACCAGGCCCGCCGGCGTTTACACCGCCGGATGCCTCCAGGGCCTGATGAATGAGGGGAATTTCGATGTCGGCAAAAACATCGTGATTCTGGGAAGCGGCAATGTGGGCCAGATCATGGGCCGCCAGCTGATCATGGCAGGGAAAAATGTCCTCGCCATGATAGAACAAAAAGACAGCCCCGGAGGGCTGTCCGTTCATCACAGGGACTGTATTGAAGCGTACCATATACCGCTGAGGCTTCACTCAACCGTCACGGAACTGCACGGTACAAAGCATCTGGAAGGCGTTACCGTAAAGGATCTCCGGACCGGGGAAAAAGAGCATCTCTCCTGCGACACCCTCATCACAGCCCTGGGGCTCATCCCGGACCGGACACTGGCCCTTCCGCTCACGGAAAACGGCGTCACGCCTTCCTGGCTCCGCCTTTGCGGGAACTGCGAAGAGATCCATGATATTGTCGACAGTGTCACACTTCAGGGGGAACAGGAGGGACGTTACTGTTCTTCCGGTATCCCCGCGGACCGGCTGAGATAGCTGACAAATTCCGCCGCGGCCTCCGTCAGGTGCTTCCTGCGCCGGAAGCAGATCATCATCTGGCGTTCAAACCGGCTGCTGACCAGCGGAATGAGCCGGATGCCCGGCACATTCATGTAAAAGTCTTCATTTTCCGAGGAGACGAAACCGCATGCAATCCCTTCCGTGATCATTTTCCTCTTCAGGGACTCGCTGTCCACGATATGCTCCGTGATGCTCTCCAGCATCAGGGAACGGCAGATCTCATACGGATATTCATACACCGACTCCTTCTGCCGCAAAAATACCAGCGCGGAACCGTTCAGGCTGCGGTTGGATATGTTTTTCTGCCCTGACAGCGGGTTTCCTTCCGGGACTGCCAGGCAGTATCTCTCCGTGAAATAGGGATATCCGCTGTATTTTCTGTATTTCCTTGCATCCGGATAAATCATGACGTCGTACTCGTTGATATCAGGGTGTTCCTGTTCCGCAAGGGAGCTGTCGATATCATAGGTTACATCCGGATGGTCTTTCCGGAATTCTGCCATACACGGGATCAGTGTGCCCGGATCCCCTTCCAGGCCGATACGGATACGCGTGTTCTTCTTCCGGTCCATCCTCCTGAGCTTGTCCACCGAAGTATCAAAATCTCCCAGAAGCTTCCTGCAGCATTCGCTGAAAAAATCCCCCGCTTCATTCAGGCGCAGCGTTTTTCCCTTCCTGTCAAAGAGCTGAACCCCCAGTTCCTTCTCCAGGGATGAAATCTTCTTGGAAAGTGATGACTGTGTGATATAGAGGGCTGCAGCGGCGGCGGACAGATTCTCCATCCTGGCTGCCACGCTGAAACAGCGAAGCTGGTCTATCGTCATGATATCTCCTTTCCCACCCGCATTTCCTGTTGCTCCGGGGTATCCTTTACTTAGTTATATCACTATCCGCTGTCCTTTGGTACGCCAAAGCGTTAACTTTTTTCTTTACGAATAACAAATCGCCTGTTATAATGCGTGAAAACAGACATTGTACTGCAAGGAGGATTTTCATGGTTGAACAGAGTATGAAATATATCAACGCCTATGATCCGGAGATAGCACGGGTTCTGGAACTGGAACTGAACAGGCAGCGCACGCACATCGAACTTATCGCATCCGAGAACCTGGTCTCCCCCGAGGTCATGGCTGTCATGGGATCCGTCCTGACCAATAAATATGCTGAAGGGTATCCGGGCCACCGTTATTACGGCGGCTGCGAATATGTCGACCTGGCTGAAAACATCTGTATCGAGCGGGCCAAGATGATCTTCGACGCCAAATATGCCAATGTGCAGGCCCACAGCGGCTCCCAGGCGAATTACGCCGTTTATCTCGCGCTCTGCAAGCCCGGCGATACGGTCATGGGCATGAGCCTGAACGAGGGCGGCCACCTGACCCACGGAAGCCGCGCGAATTTTTCGGGCAAAACCTATAATATCGTCCCCTACGGACTTGACCCCGCCACCGGGCGGCTTGACTATGACCAGATCCGCAAACTGGCGCAGGAATGCCATCCCCGCATGATTATCGCGGGCGCTTCCGCCTATCCGCGGGCCATCGATTTCAAGGCCTTCGGGGAGATCGCGAAGGAAGTCGGCGCTTACCTCATGGTGGATATCGCCCACATCGCGGGACTTGTCGCGGCAGGGGAACACCAGAGCCCCATGCCCCACGCCGACGTGGTCACCACTACAACCCATAAGACCATGCGCGGGCCGAGAGGCGGCATTATCATGACCAATGACGCGGATATCGCGAAGAAGATAGACACCGCCATGTTCCCGGGAACCCAGGGCGGACCGCTGATGCACATCATCGCGGCAAAGGCCGTCGCTCTGGGCGAGGCCCTTCGTCCGGAATTCAGGACTTACCAGCACCAGATTGTGACCAACGCGGCAACGCTTGCCAAGACCCTGCTTGACGGCGGCCAGGAACTGGTCTCCGGCGGCACGGACAACCACCTGATGCTCCTGGATCTGAAGAACCGGGATGTCAGCGGAAAAGAGCTGGAGATCCGGCTGGACAGCGTCGGGATCACCGCGAACAAAAACATGGTGCCCGGCGACCCGAGAAAGCCTGCCGAGACCAGCGGCGTGCGTCTCGGCACACCGGCCGTCACCACCCGGGGCTTCAAGGAAGCCGAGATGCGGGAGGTCGGCGAGCTCATCTGTGACGCCGTCAATGATTTTGAGGGAAAGAGAAAAGAGATTCAGGAAAGGGTTGCCTCCCTGTGTGAGCGCTTCCCCATCTATGAGAGCAAGTTTAAGTCATAATTTACAGATGCTTAAGAGGCCGTCCGGGATGAACCGGACGGCCTCTTCTCTTCTGGCAGGTACTGCCTTTATTCTGCTGCTTCACCTTCCTCTTTCGGAAGCTTCAGCTCATTCTTCTTGTTGTTGCGCCATACGTACAGGCCGAGTGACAGGCCGATAACGCCGTATACCATGAAGGTACGGAAATATTCACCCAGGGCGGCCTGGCCGAACACGGCCTTACCGATCTCAGGGCTCAGAATAAACATGGCGTGGAACAGGAGGCATCCTGTGATAGCCTGCCCGATGGTCGCTCTCTGAACCGAGGCGCCTCCGACCAGGATAGCCGCGACAGAGAAGTAACCTACGTTGTTGTGGGCCGTGTAGGTGTTCAGCGTACCCATATTCTGCAGGTAGATGATCATACCCCAGGCCGCAAGGACGGTAGACATGATGGTCGCGATGACTCGCGTCCTGTCTACGTTGATGCCGTTGGCCTCGGCGATGGTCTGGCTCATGCCGCAGGAACGGAAATCCTGGCCGAGCTTGGTGCTCATAAGGTAATTGATAAAGATTGCCAGGATAATGATAACCACAACAAGCGCCACCGGCACGGTACGTACCTTCGTCAAAGTTCCCTCGTTCACGGTCTGCATTACGAAGAATACAGCCAGGGCTGCGCTCAGTGCCGCAAACAGCCCGAACCTGACGGGGCTCAGCTTCACATTCTGTCCTTCCACCTTTGCCTTGCGGATGTACTGGTTCCACACAAGGAGCAGCAGCACACATCCCCAGAGGGCCGCCATAAACGGCGCAAACGGCACCTGGAGGATATTGTCAAGGGCGTAGGATACAGAACCCATATCCACACTCATACGGACGCCGATGCCGTCATACAGGATCATCGGATGCTCCAGGGCAACCGGGATGATGGCGCCGATGACGAACAGGACGATAAACTGGTAGACACCGTTTCCGAAGTAGCCGACGATCAGGGACGTAATCATCTCCTGTCCCTTGGTCTTATTGTACAGCGACCCGGTCAGGTACCCTATCAGGACGGCGATGGGAAGCGCAACCAGAAGCATCAGCAGCAGGCCGGAACCGCCGGAAAAGACGGTGGGATTGGCTGCCACAGCCTCCGCGTCGGACAGGTCCACCCCGCGGGCAAGCAGCGCGTTCAGATCCCAGTAACGCACGGCGATAACGGCCAGCTGGCCTGCAATCGCGCCGACAACGATACCGAAGTTCAGTCCCAGACCTGCCACGACC
>ONXW01000278.1 GCA_900321915.1 uncultured Eubacteriales bacterium | reverse complement strand
GGCGTAACTCTGAGTGTAATTGCCATGGCGTCCTCCTTTTCAGACCTTCAGTGAACTGACGATGGATGAGACATCCTTCTCACATCTGTCATAATTGCCCCTTGCGGTATCCGTGGAAGTTGTATACTTTTCCAGGGCGGAAATCAGGTCTTCCAGCATTACCATATCGCTGTGAACCGCGTTCACGAACGCGGCCTTCGCCTCGCCGTCCCACATGGCGTTCAGCTGTGCGCTCACCGCGCTCAGTTTCTGCATATCAGTCCGCAGGCCCCTCAGCTCTGTCCTCACCCGGTCCACATCCGACCTGAGTGTATTTGTATTAACCTCAATCCTCGATGATGCCATTTCTTCTTCCTCCCTGCTCTATCAGATGACCGTCCCGATGAACTCACGGAGATTTCCTATCGACTGTGCGGACATCCGGGTCTTCTGGTGTCTTCTTCCTTCTTCCAGCAGCTGGGCGTTCTGTGTCTCCCTCATATCATAGAGAGAAGAAATATGCATCAGGGCATCCGCCATGACTGCCGTCCGTCCCGATTCCAGCTGCATCTGGTCAATCTGTTTGTTGATCTCCCTCCTGACAAGTTCCAGATCGGAGTGCCGCCGGAGATTCCTGCAGACGTCTTCTGTCTGCATCCTGCAGTCCCGGAGGACTCTGGAAATCTCCAGCAGTCTTCTCGCCGACTGCTTTGTTCCGTTTGTCCTTATCTTCAGTTTCATAGGCTGCCTCCTTCTGATGTACCCATGATATCATCCGGCCGGAACCAGACAGTTTCTTTCCGACGAACGGCATCTTTCATGGGACAGACGACATTTTCCGTTCAAGACACGCTTGCGTGTCTTGCGCGCCGCGCGCGGGTTGCCGTAAGGCAACTCCTTCCATACCGCGCGCGTGCGCATCCCCGCGGAGCGTTTATCTCAGTGGGAGTCCAATCTCCCACTGAGATAAATCACACCAGGAGCAGCTCATCCCCGCCGCGGACGCCGTAATCGCTCAGCGTCCTGTCCCTGCGCATCTGGACCCCTTTATCTATGCTGGAGAGCACCAGGGAGTTGATGTCCCCCCGGAACCCGATATGTTCTTTCTGAAGGATCAGCTCGACAATTTCCTCGATGAGATCCCCGACTTTCGCTTTCTCTTCCAGAGAAAGATTATACTGCTTTTCCAGGGCGGGCACCCTGACGTCAACGATGATCATTCTGTTCCTTTCCGAAGCACCTGTCAAGCATCCGCTCCAGGGCCTCTGTCGTATACCATTCCGGGCCTTCCCCTTCCTGCCCCGCGGTGCGGATAAACCATCCGCGGGAATTCCGGAAGACTTCCGCTTCCTCCAGGAGCAGTCCTCCCGGCCCGGTCTTCCGGAAGGTTACGGCTGTCTCATGGTTTTCTTCCTCATCCCCGCCGTCCTCTTCCTGCGCCGCGAAGACGGCATTCAGGTCTTCTGTATCCCCGTCCGATATAAACGGTTCATCAAGCACGCCCGCATCCGTAAGCCAGGCCCGTATACCGGGGCGGGTTATGGTGCTGAGGCGGCAGGTTTTAACCCTGTCATCCTGCAGGTACTCGACCATATAGAAGTCCGCGCCTGCCGGATAAAACGCCGTGTCAGGGATCTCCGGGGATGCCGGTTCGGCCAGCACCGCCCAGGGGGCGTCGTGAAGCTTTTTGAAAAACAGCCCGTCCTTTTCCGGCAGGAACTTCCCGTCCTCCTCCCGGATATACTTTCTCCGGTACAGCCGGAACGCGGCCTGCAGGATGTCCTCCCGCTCCGGCATCTTCTCCTCCCGGAACAGGACATACTCCCCGCCTCCGGAAAATTCCATCATCAGCAGGAATTCTTCGGGGGTAAAATAAATCACATCGGAACCTGCCATTTAAGTCTCCCCCTTCCTGCCGAACGACGGCTTATAGCTCCTGGAAAGCGGAACGCCGATATCCTCCTCCAGCTCGATATAATTATCGGCAGGATAGATTTTCCTTATTTTTTTCGTGTTGACGATATAGCTCCTGTGGCAGCGGCGGAAATCCTCGGGAAGCCGCTTCTGCAGGGCATCGATAGTGTCATAGAAGGCGTACTCTTCGTGCCTTATCCGCACAAACAGCTTCTTGTCCCGCGCCTCGAAATAATAAATCTGCCCGTAGGGGATGAATCTCTTTTCTTCCCTCGTATCCACCACAAAGCTTTCCTCCGCGTCTTTGGCGTGAAATTTTTCAAAAAAACTGTCCATAAGCTCCGCATTGACCCTGCAGAGCAGCTCCCTGTCACAGGGCCGCAGAAGCAGGGAATCCGGCGCAATCCCGGGTTTCAGGTACTCCAGGGGGGAAACCGTCGCCTCCGTGATCAGCATAAACAGCGTCTCCCCGTATGCTTTCCGGAATTCCCGGAGTGTCCCGATGGGCTGTCCCTTACGGAACTCATAGTAGAATACGTCCAGGAGTTTCTGGTCCCTGCAGACAGCCTGCAGGTCTTCGTCGCCGGAAGCGACGGAAAAATCAAGCTTTTCATCGCTGCTTTTTGCTATCCGGTGCCTGCAGTCTTCCCGCAGGGACTCCACTTCATCTTTTTTCCGGTCACAGGCGAGTACACTAATCATGAACAGCCTCTCTTTTCGTCATCAGCAAAGGGGAACGACGATCTTCTCCACCCGGTCTTCCCGGTTGTCTGTGGGAATCACGCCGATTCCGGGTTTCATGGACCGATCCTGGTCCTGGAACCCTATATTCTCAAAGGCAAACACCTTCTGCTCCCCGAACCGGCCGCCGAAGCGGATGCCGGAACGGTAATTCATGAGGCTGCCGAACGCCAGGTATCCGGGGAGCTCCGCAAGCTCGCGGTCCGCGACCTCGCAAAACAGGAACAGGTTATATCCTTTTCCTCTCTCGCAGATGGTTTCAAACAGTTCCTCCGCATTGTGTGCGGGGGAATCCGGGTCGTGCAGCATTTCGAGAAGTCCCGTCATGTTGTTGACAAAGATATTGATCCTCGGGCTCTGCATGGCCGCCTCAAACAGCTCTTCGTCGGAGCATCTCCTGTCGAGGCAATCTTTTTTCAGGGCCGACCGGGCCAGAAGCTCCCCGTGGATCTTCGTCATGGCTTCCAGAATCCGGTCGCTGTCCGTATACCGTCCTGCGCCGCAGTCTTCCGCGACCTGTGCGAAACGGTCTTCCCCGATCTCCAGGATCATGACTTCTTCCCCGCGGTCGGAAACCGTGCGGATCAGGTTCTCCATAAAAACCGACTTTCCGCTCTGCTTTGTCCCGCTCACCAGGTACGCGAAATTCCGGACCAGGTTGAAGGAGGCGAGATCCGCGGAGGTAAAGTCCCATCCGATGGGAAGGATACGCGGGTTCTCCAGCATTTCCCTGTACTCCGGCAGGGATGTCAGATTGCTCCTGACAGGTTTTGCCGGGATGGCCGGAATGCTTCTCGCGCCCGGACCGCTCCACGCGGCGTTCATCCGCTCCACCGCTTCCTTCAGCAGGTCGTTTCTCTCCGGGCTTCCCTCCGCTCTCGCGGCGAGGGCTGTCTGGAATTCCAGGACCCTCTCCCCGCAGAACATGAGTCCGCGCCCCTTCACGCGGCTCTCCGGAAGCACCTGCGGGCGGATAATGTGCAGGATATCGCCGTAGGCGAACGCGTCCTGCATCTCCAGGGCAATACCGGTCCTGAAGTTTTCCGCCAGACGGGAGGGCATCTCCTGCATGTTGATGCCCGCGGCCGTGACCAGGAGGTACACGCCGTAGCCGTTGCCTTCCTTCGCCAGGCGCATCAGGTCCGCATCGTAGGTCTCTCCGGTCTTCTCGTGGAACGCGCCGAAGTTGTCGATGACCACGAGTATGGCGGGAACGGTCCATCCGTTGTGATTAATATAGTCTTCATAGCCGGTTCCGGAGAAACGCTTCTTCCTCTCATCCAGGATCCGGTTCATCAGGTGGAAGAATTTCCCCATGCGGTCTGTTTCCAGGTCGCTCTCGTCCAGGTATCCTCCCACATGCTTCAGGTCCGCGAAGACGTTCAGCATCCTGGAGCTGAAATCAAGACAGTAAATATTCAGCTGGGCCGGCGAATAAGCGGCTGCCAGCGAGTAGATGGCTGACTGCAGGAATGTGGACTTTCCGGTGGAAACCATGCCGGCGAGGAAATGGTGCCCTCCCTCGCCAAAGTCCAGGGATACCGGCATCTGGGCCTGGTTTTCGGGGTCGTCCGCCATGCCGATCACGGCGCTCAGGCGGAAACGCTTCGGGCATTCCGGCCAGCTTTCGCCGTTAAAGGATGCCCGCACGAAGGAATCTATATCCTCAAGGTAGAGGTACTGCGGAAGGACAGGCAGCCAGAGCTTGCGCTGCTTTGCCACGCCCAGGCTCTCCGCCGTATCCCGCAGATAGTCGATGACGACTTCCAGCTGCGTCCTCCCCTTGATCTCCGGCAGTCTCCTGCCCTCTCTGGCAGCCTTCCGGATAATCCGGTTTTCCAGGGTCTCCGCGCTGATCTCGTGCGCAGTTTCCTGGTATGTGGCTATGAAATCGCCGATACGCGTATTGTTGAACTGGTTTCTCTCGAAATCCGGGTGGGCGGCCTGCAGCTCCCTGTAGAAACAGTCGCGGAAATACGGCTGTTCATCAAACCGGAACCCGTTATCCAGCACATCCATGCCGGAAGCCTGTTCCGCACTGCGGGTATATCCGAGGAGCTCCTGCACCCACTCCCGCTTCTGCGCTTCTTTTCTCTTAATCTTCGCGTGATTTCCGGCAAGGTCCACCTTGCCCGTGGCGCTGAGCATCTCCGCGATGAGGAGTGAGGCGCCGCCCAGGGATTCATCGTAGGATGCCCCTGACCAGCCGCTCTGGAACAGCTCAAAGATCTCGTCGTTGCCGACCTGCAGGTAACAGCGGCCGGCCTGGGTCAGGTACGCGGCGTCTGTCCTGTGGAGCATGTCCATGGAATCCTGCCTGTCCTGCACGCGCAGGCAGAGACGGAACTTACTGTTGGCCCAGATATTCTCATCCACGGTGCCGGAAGGTCTCTGTGTGGAAAGGATCAGGTGCACGCCGAGGCTTCGTCCTACCTGGGCGACGCTGATCAGTTCCTTCATAAATTCCGGTTCTTCCCGCTTCAGCTCCGCAAACTCATCGATGATGATGAAGAGGTGCGGGATCGGCTCCGTCGCGTCGCCGCTCTTGTAGAGCGCGGTATAACCGTTGATATTGTTCACGCCGTAATCGGTGAATATCTTCTGCCGCCTGCGGTTTTCGCTCTGGATGGAAACCATGGCGCGCTTCACCTGGTTTCCTGACAGGTTCGAAATCGAACCGATCAGGTGCGGCAGGTGGTCAAAGAGATTGGCCATGCCGCCGCCCTTATAGTCAATGATGAAAAACCCGATGTCTTCCGGGCTGAAATTGACGCAGAGGGACAGGATATAGGTCTGCAGCGTCTCGGATTTACCGGAACCTGTCGTACCCGCAACCAGGCCGTGGGGGCCGTGGTATTTCTCATGGATATCCAGGACGCAGGGATTGTTCCCGCTGCGGAAACCTACCATCGCGCCCATGGAATGGATCGTATTTGACTGCTTCCACCTGACTTCCGCCTGCAGCTCCTCCGGCCTGGACACGCCGTACATGTCGAAGAATGTCAGGGTGCCGGGAATCTCGCCGTCCTGCTCCGATTCCACAACCTGGATCTGGCCGAGCGTCTTGGCCATCGACATCAGGGCACTATCGCTCACGGGATCAAACATGATCTGCGTGCCTTCTTCCCTGCCGTCCCGCGTATAGTACATACCGCAGTACGCCGGGTCATTCTCGATGATGCACTCGCACTCGTTCGGCAGCCCTTCCGCCGAGGAAGCGAGGAGGACCGTGGTCAGGCCGAGGTCCTTTCCCCGGTCAAAGATATAGTGGGCAATCAGCTCCCCTTCCAGGAGCTCCGGGTCTGTCACAAACAGGATAAACCTCGGCTTGAATGTCCTTACTTCCGTGCCCTGGCTCTCCTCATTCCTGTTGCGGAGAATCTGGGCCAGCTCGTGAAAGACATCTCCCCGCTCCGCCTTGCTGGTCGCTACGTAGCGGATCTTGCGGTCGCCCGACCAGACATGGGGAAGCCACCGGGCAAATGCCCAGCTCTCCCGGTCGATATCATTCTTTTCGTCGTAAATGACGCCGATCTTGACTTCGGTGTAACAGTTTGCCGCCGCAAGCTGGGCGATCATGGCTTTCGCCGTCTGGTTTGCCCCTTCCCTGTTCCTTCCGCCCACGACGCCCACAAGGCGGTTCTCCAGGAGGTTTACCGTTACGGGGACATTTTTCAGCACACTGAAATTATCCTGTATCAGGGCCGGTTTATCCGCGAGATGGTCTGTCATCATCGTAAACCGTTCCTTCGGGATGGAGATCGGCGCATGGAACGGGACGTCGCCGATACCCAGCCGCACGCTGATAAAATCGTCATGGGTGGCATTCCTGTTCCAGAGCAGGGGGGATGAGGCGTCCAGGGTGCAGCACTGCTCCGCGGGAAGATACCGCTCCCGCAGAGCATCCGCGTTTTTCATATAGGCCTTCTGGATTTTATCGCGCATCCGCAGGAGATAATTGCTGTAGCTCTCAAACCGCCGGTTTTCGTGCTTTTTCCTCTGCTTGTCCATGGCGCGCACATTGATCACGGCCCAGACCGCGCCCACCAGCGCCGTCGAGATCGCGGTGATCATACTGACATACATAAGAATTCCCATGCCTGTGCCGGTCTGGCGGCTGGCCCAGATGGAAATCCCGCTGGTCAGCACCATCGGCAGAGCCATGGTGAGGGAAGGTCCTATCAGCATCGCGAGCGGCTGGGGCTCGGAATTCTGCGGTTCCGGGGGCGCCTCTATCTCAAAGGGCTCCGTGACGAGCTTCTTCAGGTTTCTCGGGGAACGGTGAAACAGGATCTTCCCCTCCCCGGTCTCGTCGCCCGCCGCGGCAAACCTCGGAAGCTCCGCCGCCGCCGCGGGGCGCAGCGCCACGGACACTCCCGGCGCGGAATTGACAGCGATGCAGTTTCCGAGATAGATGATATGCAGCTGCATGATACGGATGCTGTCCCCGTACCGGAGCATGGTATTCCCGTAAACCCTGCGGAAATTGACAAATGTCCCGTTGGTGGAGGTGTCGGTCAGCATCGCTTTCCCGCCCTGGAAGCGGAGCATGCAGTGTCTTCCGGAGACAAAACCGCTGTCGCAGGCAATCTCCATCCGCTCGTTTCTCCCATTGCCGACGCGGATCTGCTGAATCCCGTACAGCGGGTACTTACGATAAGGCGCAAAAGGTTCGGAGCGGTCCTCGGCAATCACCGTGATGCCGCTGCCGCGGTAGGTCAGGATGCTGAGATTCATGTTCTCGCGCAGCGCGACAGCCTTCCCGCACTGCTTCTGGCCGGAAGGCGTCCTCTCGAGAATATTGCTGTTTTCCGCGCTGAGTATCCACTGTTCCCCGGAATACTCCAGGGACAGCACGATATCCGTGTCCAGGATAAACAGATCCTTCCGGATCAGTATCTCGACCTTATCTGAACTTTTTTCCGGAAGCGACACTTCCCGGAATGCTTTTTCACTGTATATGGAAAGTACTAAACTCATATCCTGCCTTCCCGGACTTTACTGTAGTCTCCTGTTTCCCGACGGCCTTATCATGCCCGGAAGATCCTTATCTCCAGGGCGGCTGTTCCCAGGCGCATCATGTCCCCGTCATGCAGCATGATCCCCTCATTGCCCACAAGAATCTGCCGTTTTTTTCTCTGAAGCAGCGTATTTACGCCGGACCGGCTGCGGAGGCATACCCTGTTCCCCGCTGCAAATATCTCACAGTGGACCGGTGCCACCCCCTCCCGCGCCAGGACGAGAGTGTTGTTCTCCGCGCTTCCGAGTGTGATGAACTGGTCCAGGCGGAATACATATTTCCTGCGGGCGTACTCCGTGAGCTCCGTCAGCTCAATCATCCAGGCGGGCCCGCTGTTCCTCCCGTTGTACACGACTTTTTCTTCCCAGCGGACTTCCAGGGGCTTCTCATTCATATCCCTATAGCCGTCTGTACCCATCACCGGGTTCCTGAGCGCGTTCGAGAGAGCTTCATCCCTCCGTTTGAGATAGGCAAGCTCTTCCATCTTCTTCCTCTGTTTCCCGCGCTTCCTCACCTGATGGACCGCAAAGACCACAAGAAAAAGGAGGACCGCAAGGACAGGCCATCCCCACACCGGAACCATAGAAAATAATCCTGTTTTCTCCATACCTGTCACCTCTGCCGGTCTTTCAGGATACGCAGCTGCTCGCCGAAAACACGCGCGGAAAACTCCTTTTCGCGGTTCAGGAGATTCAGTATCCCCGCCACGTAGGAGGTTTCCTCGGACTCCAGGTAAATCCCGTTCCCGAGGAGTCTCCTGAGGCACTTCACTGCAGTGAGCTTATTGCGGAATCCGGTAAGCGGCAGGTAAATCATGGAGAGCTCCATGGTATCCGGGTCCGCGAACATCATCCGCGGCTGCAGCAGGAATCCGTCCTCCGGAAGCATGTACCTGTCCGCCTCCTGCAGGGTTTCAGCGAACTGTTCCATGATACTCATAACCGTATTCCGGTCTGCCGGTTTCCGGAACAGCTCCTGCACAGGCCTTTTCTTCCCGAGGGGGTACATCAGTACCGCGGATCCGTTTTCCTCCGTCTTCACGGGACCGGGCAGGCCGGGGATGCTGTTGTTCCTCAGCATGCCGAGGGAGAAGGAATCAATGCTCTCCCCCCGCTCCGCGACGCAGACGAACCAGCTGCCGTCCTCCCTGTTTTCCAGTGCAAATCGTGCCATTTCTCTCTCCTTTGACAGTTCCCTTTTCTTTCGTATCTCTGAGGGCTACCGAATCTTCCGGATAATGTCAGACTTTGCCGCAAGATACGAAACTATCTCCTCCGTTGTCGCGTGCATGACCGGCGGGATTTTCCCCGGAACCGCCGTGATCGAAGCTTCCGCCTCGCTGCTGGATTTGCTGCTGCTGAACCTGTTGTACAGGATTTTCATCCGGCTGCGGAAATCGATGCCGGTTTCTCTCGCCATGTAATCCAGGATATTCAGGACGCTCCGGAGCTTCCGGTTTGCAGTCTGTGTCCCGTCATCCACCGCGAGGATGGTGTCCGCGCAGTCCAGCACGTGCATATCCCTGGGAAGGCCCGTATAATTCAGGTCAACGACGATATAGGAAAATATCCCGCTGTACCTGAGGGCCGTGATGAGCGAAGCCAGCTCTTCCCCGGATGTATTGGGAAGGTTTGCCCTGTCCCCGCTGCCACGGAAAAAGGCTGTCCCGTCTGAAGTCCTGCAGAGAATTCTCCGTATCTGCGGCGCCGGTTCGGGATCGCCGGACCGTATGATTTCCAGCGCATCGTACAGGGTGCCGGTACCGCCTCCCCGGAACAGGTCCTGCGCGCTGTTCACAAGCTCCAGGTTCAGGTACATGGTTTCCAGCCCGTCCCCCTGCAGGTTCCGTGCGAGAGCCGACGCGACGGTCGTCACCCCGGTTCCCCCGGAAAAAGATGTGACCGCAATCACGCGGGAGGACGTGCGTCCCGCCGCATCCTCCGCCGGGCCGTACTCGTCCAGTATCACGGTTCTCAGGCTGTCCCCGCGGATACCTCCCGGAACGGATGCCGAAGCTATGCCTGCACCCGGAGCGTTGTCCGTCCATCCGGCTGCCGCGTCCGTATCCGGGGATTTCCTCCCGGATGGCCCGGCAAGCTCCCGGACGGTATCGGCAAAAATATCCATTCTTTTATACTTGCCGACCACCCGCTCCCCGGTCATGCTGTCCGTCCCGTCCTCTTCCCCGAGGAACGCTGCCGATCCCGCTCCCGCGGCCCGCAGTGCCGACAGGTCGGGAATGAGGGATCTGTCCGCCAGCACCAGGTCGGCTCCGTCCCTGCGCAGGGAGCGCATCAGGGAATCCCGGTCGGAGAAGGTACTTACCAGGATCTCCGCGCCGTAATCCCGTGTGATCCACTGTTTCATCCGTTCCAGGTAACGGATATCCGTATCTCCGAGAATCAAACGCATCGTCATCGGCTCCTTCCCTCTCACTGTCTCAGATCACATTCACTCCCGAAGCATACTGGATGCTCCGGGAGGATTTCATCGTTATTATTCTTTTGGCTTTTCCGCTTACGCGATTCCGCTGGTCTTGAGGGCTGCTGCCGTCTGGACTGCCTGCTGTTCACCCTTCTGGTAAGTGGTTGCAATCTCGTTCAGGTCGGTGGTGTGCTCCTGAATCATTCTGTGAAGCTTCTGCATATCGGCGTTCATCGCGTTCAGCTTGTTGTAGTAACCGGTAGCGCCTTCGCCCTGCCATGTGCCTCTCAGCTGGTTGATGATATCGAGCATCTGTCTTGTGAGGCTCTGTACCTGGCTGTCACATGCTGCAAACTGCTGGGATTTTGCTTTAAGCTTCTCGGGGGTTACTCTTAAATTAGCGTTCATAGTATTCTCCTTTTCTCTATCTGAATGTTTTACCTGTTTTCAAAACTGATTTGTCTGTTCCTGAATCCTCTGATTCATCTTTCGTTTATCTTTGCTGCGCTTATCCGGAAATATCAGCTCTTCCGGGTTGTTCCAATCTGTACCGCCCTGCCTTCTGCCTGCTCGTAGATGCCTGCGTCTGTCCGGAGCGCCTGGATATATTTGTCGATGGTGGATGCGAAGGTGTCCATCTTTGCCTTGTCCGTGTTAAATGCCCTGCGGAAAGCCTGCTGCGCGTCGCCCTCCCACATGCCGGCCAGCTCGGACTCGTACTGTACCATCTTCTGGACCTCCTGGCGGAACTTGCTGTTCAGCTGGGTAAGGGTCTCAGCCTTGCTCTTCAGCTCACTGGATTTCACTTTAATCTCTGCCATCTTTCATTCCTCCTGTTTTTAACACTTTGTTTTTCGTGTTTGTTTTTGTATTTGTTTGTTGTGACTTTATCTTATCACCTGTTTTTCTTTTTACCGGATAAATCTGACGAATGGTCGTTTAAAAAGGATGAACTGCAGATTGCTTATTTCAGAACCATTTAAATACCATTTTATACAGATATCCCCTGTTCGTCAATTCTCAAAGAGCTCAGCCGCCGTACGCACCCCGCACCCCAGATCCCCTGACAGGGCGCTGTCCAGCTGGCGGAGAATGCTGCCGGCAAGGCGTATCCTTTTCTCTTCTTCCGCCTCGGACCGGAGGGACCCGTCCGGGGCAAAATCCGCAACCGTTCTCATTGCCAGCGGAATCTGTGCCCCTTCAATGCTGTAATCCCTGTGCAGGGTCATTTTCGGCTCGAAGACGGTGTAAGGTTCTTCGGGACAGACCGCCATGACCGCAGCAAAGGTGCGCTCAAGAAACCTGTCCGATTCCTCCCCCGGCTCTTCTTCCAGGTACTTTTTAAGAAGCTCCGTTTCCTCCCCTTCCAGGCGCTCAATCCTTGCCCAGCACCGCAGGTAAAAGTACCGGAGGCCCAGCCTGTCGTACTTCTGGTAGAATCCCTTCTGTTCTTCGGAAGCAGGTCTTATCCCCTCCGCGGACACTCTCTCATCCAGGCGGTCCAGGCCTGTCTCCTTCAGGAACCATCTGCCGAACAGGACCAGATAGGACTGGGAGAGACGGATCCACTCCTCTGTGACTGCACCCGCATCCGGGAACAGGACCGGCTCTTCCCGCGCCTGCCTGACAACCTCTTCCACGGATGGAAGCGGCATTTTTTCAAAAGCGCTTTTAATCAGATTATTCATTGAAACATCCTTTCCGCCTTACTTTTTGCTGTAATGAAATACCATAAAAGTATCGTCGTCCCCGATGTCGGAGGCATTGATATAATACTTTTTCCCCCAGCTGGAAACGATATACCGGCCGTCCCCCGTCACGCCGGTCACGGTGATGGCGTGTCCGCCGTTTATGTGGTGGGCCTTTCCGTTCTCATCGTACATATTCCCGTTCCGGTAGCCCAGGATTACATATCCGCCGTTCTCGGTGATGCTCCGGAAGTTGTGTTCGTTCACATTTACATTTGCCTCGGTGGAAACAGATATTCCCTTGTCCTTCAGGAAATTCTGCATGATAGCGGACCTGGAAGCATCCAGCGTGCCCTGCGGCATCCCGTTCGACCCGTCATTGATATTTGCCTTGTCGGTTGTCGCGAAGATGTCCAGTATCAGCCGGTCATAATTCAGGTCGCCGTTTTTGTACATCGGGTACCCGAATATGCGCTCGAACTCCTCCGGCCGATCCGCAAACTCCATAAACAGCGTATTTGCCAGGGCCACATAACCGCACCCCACATTGTTCAGGTTGCTGAAATAGGAAAATGCCTTCGCGATGGTCATATCAGGGAAGTATTCCTTCAGTTCGGCCAGAAGCTCCCAGCAGTGGATAGGATCCCAGTAATACACATCCTCCATATGTCCCTGGTTTCCCCCGTACCCGCCGCTGCTGTCAAAGACAATCGAATCCACGTGGTACTCTGTCTTCAGGAGCGCCGTGTTCTTCCGCTCTGTCTTCTCATACTGCGCAATAATCTGCTCCATCGCGGTAAACAGATTCATCAGGCTCCTGTCTTCCTTAGAAAGCTGCTGCAGGGTTGTCTGAAGGTTCCTGTTGATATGCTGCTGCGCGGCAACTTTGTTCCGCATTTTGTTCCGGATGCTTTCCACTTCCCGGTAACTGGACTGCACATTGGCTATTATGCCTGCCTCCTTCATCCGGAGCATCCGCAGTTTTCCAATATCCGCTTTTATTATCGCCACTTCATTCACCGCCCGTTTATTCTGTGCGTCTCCGTGTTCTGTGTCTACAGTATAGACGCGCGGCAGGGTAAAAGAGGCAAATGGCGACGAACGGGCAATGAAATGCGATGAACGGCCGGGAAGGGCCTGCGGCTGTTTCTTTCCTCTGACAGAGAAAAAGGGCTGTCAGCAATGACAGCCCCGGTATTTCAGAAATGCTCTGCAGTCCTGTTTTCCTTTTAAAGTTTTTTTCCCCGTTCCGGATCACACGTACTTCGGATTCGGACCGTACTGGTTTGCGCCGGGCTGGGAATCCTGGCAGCAGAAATAGATGTAGATAAAGACGCCGACGCAGGGAACGAGGGAAATCAGTACCCACCATCCGCTCTTTCCGATATCGTGCATCCTGCGGATGCCCACCATAATGGAGGGAAGCAGCAATGCGAGCGACACAATTCCGCTGAGAATGGTCGGCAGCTTCATCAGGGCTTCGACCCCTGTCATCCCAAGGATAACGCCGATGATACTGATGGCAACATTAATAATGAGCTGGAAAAGCACAGGATACCAGTATTCCTTTCTCCTCGCCCTTCCGTTGGAATTAGTATAGTTCCGGAAAAACTTCTCCACAGCCTCCTTGAAGGAGATATCCGTCTCCTGGCCGCTGTACATCGGCTGGCCGTAATTCGGCTGCTGGCCGTACGCCTGCTGCTGGCCGTAATTCGGCTGCTGGCCGTATGCCTGCTGCTGGCC
>ONXW01000276.1 GCA_900321915.1 uncultured Eubacteriales bacterium | reverse complement strand
CTATTTAAGACGCACCCTGAACGTGGTATGATGATATAAAAGTACAAAATAACAGCTTTTATACCTGAACTGTCATGGCAGATCGGCAGAAAAACCGCAATTATCAGATATTGGTTTGCCAGGGTGGGAGAAACGGTCGGTTTTGGTTGTTTTTGTTATCTGGCCGTCGTCGGGATTATAACAGAGAGAATTTGTATTTGCAACCTATTGTTAATTAAATAACAATCAGGCCTTCGGGACTGCATTTCCGGGACAGTCGATGGTTTGGAAAAGCAGTCAGAAAGAACAGGAGGAAAAACGTGGGGATTAAACATGTAAAGGCAGCCGTCCAGAGACTGACCGAGAAGCTTTCCGGTGAGGATTTCCTTAAAGCAGCCGGGATGACGGCCCGCGGTATCCGGATGCTGATGAACAGGGAATACTGGGAGGCGCACATGGCGGGGATGTTCCCGGTACGCAGGAGATTCACCTGCTCGGAAATCTATGACCTGTGCGCGGAACCCATGGATCTTTTGGGAAAGGAGCCGGAAGGCGGCTGGATGTCGTACACATACAAGTATGCGTGCCACGTCCTTTTCCCGGAGGAAGAGTTCACAAAGAACAGCGCGCCTCATGCGACGGGCGCGGTTTTTTACCTGACGGTCCTGCAGTTTTTCTTTGAGGAAGAGCGGAAAGCCCTTCCCTGGGACAAATACTATGATTTTGCGTTTCTCACCCCGGAAGAGGGAAAAAGCTATGAGTCATGGGATGAATACGGAAGGTTTCTCCATTATTTCCGGAAAGAATATGTCTATGAGATGATGCGCCTCGGCATGGAAGTCACACCCTTCCATACGCTGGAGCATATTTCCGGTGTGCATTACGTCTCCATGCATGTGGCGAGAGATCTCCACAAAGCCGGCGTCCCCATTGACCTGACCCTGATCTCGGGCGCGGCGGCAGGCCACGATATCGGCAAGTTCGGCTGCAAGCCGAATGAGAAGGTGCCGTACCTTCACTATTATTATACGGACCAGTGGTTCAACCGCCACAAAATGGGGTATATCGGCCATATCGCCGCGAACCATTCCACCTGGGATCTGGAGCCTGAAAACCTCACCGTGGAATCCCTGGTGCTCATCTACTCGGATTTCCGCGTAAAGCAGAGCCGCGGCGAGAACAACCAGGAGATCACGGTCATCTCCAGCCTGAAGGACGCTTTTGAGGTGATTCTCTCCAAGCTGGACAATGTGGACTCCGCGAAGCTCTTGCGCTATAAGTTTGTCTATGCGAGACTCAGGGATTTTGAAGAGTACATGCGGTCCCTGGGCGTGGATACCGACCTGAACGGGAAGACGCCGAAGACGCCGCCCATGCCGGAGCTTACCCTGCGCAGTGTGGATGACAGCGTGAGATCCCTCATCCGCATGAGCGTGGAGCACAACATCAAGGTCATGGACCTGATGAGCGCGGAGCGGCAGTTCGGCAATTTCCTGGAATCGGCCAGGAGCGAGAAGGACTGGAAGAACCTCCGGGCCTATCTGAGCATCTTCTTCAATTTTACGGCCTATGCCAATGACTACCAGAAAAAGCAGATCCTGGACTTCCTCTACGAGCTGCTGATGCACCGGGAGGGACAGATCCGCGCGGAAGCTGCGATGCTCATGGGCAAGATCATTGCCCAGTTCAATTTCGGCTACCGGAAGCAGCGCCCGGTCGGCATGCCGGACCTCGGCGAGCGGGAGGCGGACGCCGTTTCCAGGGAGATTCTGGACCGGATGCTTCATCCGGACCGGAAGCTTACGGTGCGGCAGAAGAGGCGCATACGCTTCAATATGAAGAATGTTTTTGCCTCTATCCTGAAATATGCCACCGAGGGGGACATTCCGGAATATATCGCCCAGTTCATGTCCTGCTTTGAATCTCCGGAAACCCGGGAAGAGAATGAAGCCTTTGTCATCATGGACGCCGTCCATGAGATGCCGCTGGGCCGTCTGAGCGACGCGGAGCTGGAACAGATAGCCGGCTTTGCCCTGTATTACGGGAACCATCCGGTGGAAGAGGTCCGAATCTCCTCCTGGCGGTGCGCGAAGATGCTTACGGACGTACGGCCCGACCTGGAAGCAATCCGCCGCTTTGCCGATATGGTGAGGGAAACCGATTGCAGCGGGAACATTTCCCTGACCTACCTGAAGATGCGGATTCTGCAGAATCTCGGGGAAGACGCTTCCGTCGAAGAGCATATTCTTTACGACCAGGATATTGTGTCCGATATTTTCCTGGACAACCTGAAGAACGCGACGCCCTGGATTGTGAAAGCGGTCAATATCAAGCTTCTGAAGAACCAGCTGGATCACGGGGATATGAGCCATAAGCTCCACATTTCCGCCCATCTCTCCAACCTGGTCAAGGTCAGCGAGTATGTCATGGTCCGGGAGGATGCCGGCAACGCCCTGCTGGAGGTCCTGCACTATCTCCGCCCGGATGAGCGGAATGAGGTGGTGATGGAGCTCCGGGAAGGCCTGGAGATTGGGGAGTATGATTTCTCCAATTATATTCCGGATTACCTCGGGCAGGCATCGCTCTGGCTGGGGCCCGCGGAGCTGGACGAAGTCATAAGCCACCTGATGGAGCTGGAGGCAAGCCCCAATGTGAAGATAGTCGCCAGCGCCCTGGATACGCTGGGCGCCATTCTGCGCTATTATCCCTCTTACCGGGAGCGCACCGGGATATCCGATGAGGATTACGAGAACCGGAAGAAGATACTGCTGGGCGGTATTCTCCGCGGGCTCGCCAATTACCGCGAGCCGGTGCGCCAGGAAGCCCTGCGGGTTGTGGAGACCCTGTTCTTTGCCAAGGAACTCAGCCTGGAGGAGAAACATTCCCTGTTCGTGCTGGGGTGGAGGAAGTTCCTCTTCCTGTTCAGCGAGAACGACCCGTCGGCTACCTCTATGTTCTACAGGGCGTCCGCGCTGACGGCCCTGGGCAGCTTCATTACCCAGTGGAACATGTACCACGGCGATTTTCAGATTCCCATGCGGGACAAGGTCGCCTTCTTCCCGGGGACATTTGACCCGTTCTCCCTGTCCCACAAGGAGATTGTGCGGGAAATCAGGGATCTCGGGTATGAGGTTTACCTCGCGGTGGATGAGTTCTCCTGGTCCAAGAAGGCGCAGCCGCACCTGATACGGCG
>ONXW01000182.1 GCA_900321915.1 uncultured Eubacteriales bacterium | reverse complement strand
GGCTTCGGTGCATCCGCAGTTCTCGGTGGAAAGCTGGCCGCTCCGGACCGTATCTGCCTGACCCTTACCGGCGACGGCGGCTTCGGCGTTAACCCGACCTGCCTTGCAACAGCAGTGGAGCAGGGTATCGCCTGCACCTGGGTTGTCATGAACAACTCCGCATTCGGAACCATCGCGGGCCTTGAGAACGCTAACTACGGCACCAAGTTCGGTACCATCTTCAAGACCGCTGAGGGAGAGCCCTATTCTCCGTGCTGGGCTGACGTGGCAAAGGCTTACGGCGTGGACGCTGTCCGTGTCGAGAGCGCGGAAGAGTTCCTTCCGGCCATGAAGAAGGCAGTAGAGATGAATAAGGCCGGCAAGCCGTTCCTGGTAGAGGCGCCGATGGAGAACATCGTAGTCCCGACACCCGGCTGCTGGAACATCAATGATATCTACAGCCCGAACAAGTTTGTCAGCGAAGGTAAGCTGGTAGAGAAGGAAGACGGCAAGTGGGTTGCCCCGAACCACGCAAAGAGCCACAAGGCAAAATAATAAGACAGGTTATATCTGTCATTCCTGACATTGAGGGACATGGCGCAAAAACGCGCCATGTCCCTTATTTTGTACATTCCCGGCGGTATCTGAATGTTGCGGAAGAGACTGTTTGGATATATACTTTAAATTGAGTAATTATAGTTTATGGATAACGCTGCAAGTATTCTTTCAGATTATATAAAATTAATGGTTTAAAACGGGAGTGTGGCGCATGTTTTTGACGGTTTTTATCCTCTGGATTATCCTGAACGGAAGAGTCACGCCGGAGCTTGTCATCCTGGGGCTCATGATATCCTGCCTCGTGATGCTGTTTGCCCGCAGGGCCGTGGGCTATACACTTAAGACGGATCTCCGCATGATGAGGAATATTCCCGTATTCCTCCTGTATGCCCTGATTCTGGTGCGGGAGATTGTCCTGGCTTCGATCACCGTGATAAAGCTGGTTTTTTCTTCCAGGGAAAAACCGGATCCCATCATTGTGGAGTTTCATTCCGGTCTTGAGACAGACCTGCAGAATGTGCTCCTGGCAAACTCGATCACCCTCACGCCGGGAACATTTACCCTGTTCCAGGAGGGGGATCATTTTATTATTCACTGCCTGCGGAGGGAATACGGGGAAGGCATGGGAGACATCGTCTTTATCCGTTACCTGGAGATGCTGAAGTAAACGGAGGGATTATCATGACGCTGGGACGGGCTTATTTTTACCTGTTTGCGGGAACACTGACGGCGCTGGCGGTGCTCATCGGCCTTGTGCTGGTTTTCGCGTCGAGAAAGAAGACGGTTACGGACAGGATTCTCTGTGTCAACATGGTTGGAACGATGGTGATCTGCTCGCTTGCGATTCTGTCCTGGCTGCTCAGTGAGTCCTACCTGACAGACGTGGCGCTGATTTACGCCATGATCAGCTTTATCACCGTGCTGATGCTGGCGCTGACCTATATTCCCAGGAATCCGGCCCGCGGAAGACTTTTCGTGGAAGCGACGAAGACGGAGGACGGGGAAGCAAAGACAGGAGGGGAAGGATGACAATCGCCTGGATTCGTTTCTGGATAACGGCAGTCTGCCTGTTCCTGGCGCTGCTGGGTTTTACGGCGGCTGTTTTCGGACTGTTCCGTTTCGGGTTTGTCATGAACCGGATGCACACGGGCGGCATCGGGGATACCTTCTCCGTGCTGCTGGTCATGACAGGGCTTGCCGTTTGTGAGGGTTTTTCCCTGGATACGCTGAAGCTGTTGGTCCTGGTGGCCTTTATGTGGTTTACCTGCCCTGTTGCCAGCCATTTTCTCGGCCAGGTGGAGTACTATACCAATCCTGATCTCTACAAGAAGGTCAGCCGCTGGGAGGAGACCTGGGTGGAAGCCTCCGAAAAGGGAGAAGTCAGGATAAAGGAGGAGGAAGAGGAATGACGACGATGACCCATGTCCTTATCGGCATACTCCTTGTGATAATGATATTCTGTTCCATCGCCGTCAACCTGACGAAGAGCCTTCTGCAGGCGACGGTGCTTTTCATGGCGTACAGTTCTGTCATGTGTATTGTCTGGGTGCTGATAGAGTCCCCGGACCTGGCCATCACTGAGGCGGCAGTCGGGGCAGGTGTCAGCGGGACGCTGTTCCTGATGACGCTGAGGAGAATTCATGCGGTTGACGAGGAGCTTCGCAGGGATGGCAAAGAGGAGCAGTAATGAAGAAAGAATTCCTGAAATGGTTTAACGGAGATTTCGATTTCCTGGAGCATGTCGCGGACGCGACAGCCATTCCGGACCGCGAAAGGGAAGAGGTCAAGCAGCAGATAAGGGACCTGAAGGAGAGCATTGACCAGTCAGCCCGCGGACAGGAGGTAATCCGGAGGGAGCGGGAGCTGTTTTACAGGTTCTATACGTTCGTCGCCATTTTCAGCTGTGTGATCCTGGTGGGTGTCCTTCTGTACGTGGTGGCCCATCTGCCGCAGTTCGGCGTGGAGAACCCCCAGACCATTGAGGTGGTGGAGCGCTATATCACCCGGGGTCTGGAGGAGACGGGAGCCATCAACGTGGTAACCGGCCTGATCCTGGACTACCGTGCCTTCGATACCCTGGGGGAATCCCACGTGCTTTTTACCGCCCTGGTCTGTGTTATGGTACTGCTCCGTGTGGATACCAAGAACATGCGTCCCCTGAATGAGGACTATTATACTATCCGCCAGGATGAGTTCCATGAGGTATATTCGGATTCCATCCTGCGCCGTGTCAGCATGATCCTGATTCCCAGCATTGTGCTCTACGGCATTTATATACTGCTGAATGGCCAGAATTCCCCGGGCGGCGGTTTTTCCGGCGGCGCTGTCATGGGGGCGGGCATGATGATCTATGCCTCAGCCTTTGGTTTTGCAAGGGCGGATAAGCTCATCACCCGGAAAGTTTCGAATGTCCTGACGTTTGCCTCCCTGACATTTTACTGCTTTGCCAAGGGATATGTATTTTTCACCGGCGCAAATCACATGGAGAACCATATTCCGAAGGGTACGCCGGGGGCAATCCTGAGCGGCGGCCTGATCCTTCCGCTGGATATCGCGGTGGGCCTGGTGGTCGCCTTCACGATGTACGGTTTTTACAGTCTGTTCCGAAGGGGGAGTATCGGCCAAGATGAATAATTTAATGGCGAATTACCTGGAAGCGGGTGCAATTATCCTGTTCGGCATCGGATTTACCATGCTTCTGTTTCACCGGAACCTGTTCAAGAAGCTGATCGGAATGAATATCATGGATACGGGAACTTTCCTGTTCCTTGCCTCCATGGGCTATATTTCCGGAAGGAAGGCCCCGATCATCACAAACGGCGTGGAGGAGACCGGTGCCTATATCAACCCGGTACCCGCGGGACTGGTTCTTACGGGAATCGTCGTCTCTGTCTCCGTGACCGCAATCATGCTGGCCCTGACCGTGCGCCTGTATCACCGCTATCACACGCTGAACCTGGATGATATCTATTTCCTTTCTGCGTACGAGAATGGGGAGGAGAGATAAGTTGGATTTTATTCGGAATTTTCCGCTCTTCACCATTGTGCTGAGCCTTTTTTCCGGCGTGCTCTGCACAATGCTCCGCGGAAGGACGGCAAGAAAATACACCGTCGGGCTTGAGTTCCTGCTCACGGGAATGGTCGCGGCGGTACTCTGGTACACCATCCGGACCGGCGCCTCCTTTACTTACGTGATGGGAGAGTTTCCCGCCCCCTGGGGCAATGAGATACGGGCCGGCATCCTGGAAGCGCTGGTCGCGCTGATGTTCCTGGC
>ONXW01000279.1 GCA_900321915.1 uncultured Eubacteriales bacterium | reverse complement strand
CTACAACCAGGATACGCCTTTTTCCGGTGCCTGAATGAAACGCCGGATTCCTTTCTGTCTTCATATTATGTCCTCCTGTATGGCCGCCGTGAAATCCGTTTCTGCAGACTTCCCGCATTCCTTCCGCCATATCTGTATATCATACCACAGGAATGTCTGTTTCGACAATTACAACTGATCACGGTATATAGACAATGGTTGTTCTCCGGAAGGCGTTTATTATCCTGCCCATGGCTGCGTACGCGAGACCGGCGCAGTAAAGATAAAGGGGAATCTCCGCACTGCCGGTCCGGAGTCCGAACCAGCACGCCGCTGCGGCGGACAGGATGTTGCCGCACCCCAGTACAATGCTCCTCCTCCAGACAGGAGAGGCAAGCCTCCGCGCTTCCATCCCCCGCAGGATTTCCACCAGGCCCGCAGCGGCATGGGCGCCGAGCAGGTACAGGACCAGATAAAAGCTGGGAATATCCGTCAGGGCCATGGTTAATGCCCCCAGGTCCATCAGAATCAGGCCCCGGAACAGAAGAATCTTTCCGCCGACCATATATCTTCCCATCCGGAAGAAATACAGCAGGGAACCCAGTCCGAAAAGGAGAAGCATCATGCCGAATACAGACGCCACAATGACATAACCGTTTTCCGGCATATACAGGATTATCCCGCTGAAAACCAGCATGATAATTCCCGCAAAAATACTCCGTATCCGCTGAATCCAGCTCATTTGGTCTCCCTTCTGCCCTCTGCCTGCGATAAAGCCCGTCCGAACCAGCCCCGTTTTTTCTCCACGGCATACCCCGCAAGCAGATTTCCGGAGCGGAAAATACAGTTTGTCACCATGCTTTTCTGGCGTACTGCCGCAAGAATGAATTTCCCGAGAACAGTCGCGTCTTTTTCCTTCCCACGCGCCTCTATGTATTCCGGGACGTATTTTTCTGTGTCAAAAGGCTCCACCGTCTGTCCTGACAGCTTTTCTGCAAATGCCTTCCAGTCGGCGGAGGCATCCGCCTGCCTCTTTTCCAGCAGGCTCATTATTTCATCCGACAGGGGATCGACTGCTTCCCTGTCATACCGGCACAGCTCAAAGGTATCATACTCTCCCCTCAGGTATTTCAGCGCATAAACCATCTGCCGGAAGGCATGCATATAATCCGACGGGTTATCCTTTATAATTACCGCATAATTGCCCCAGGCAGGCATATACCGGTAGCGCATGAAGCTGTAATCCGGCAGGTGTCCCGCCCTTCCGTGCCCGAGATTCATAATGGCGTTCTCACTCAGCCTGAAAACAGTATTGTTGTAAAATCCCTGCTCCAGGTCATCTCCCGATGACGGGTTGTGCCGGAAACGGACGGGTTTTTCCCGCAGGACGCCGTTTTCCTTTATTATCTCGGAAAAACAGTAATTTGTGTTATTCAGCACCAGCGACGGGGTTCCGGCAAAGTACCGGTGCGCCCATGTATCCGCAAGGATATGCATGGCAAGTCCGTATGCTTCCGGTCCCTTTTCCCGTGCCAGTTCCACTGTCTCGGCGACAAGCACCCCGTTCACATTGCAGAGAAGCCTGAACTTGCTCTTATAGGGCAGCGACCCCTCCTCCAGGTGCGCATACAGATCATAGGGCAGAAAATGGAAGGACGCCCAGATCCTGGTGATATCCTGCAGCCCGGTGATATCTGTCCTGGCATCCGCCAGTTCCAGCTGGGTCTGGGTTGTTGCAGCGTTCCGGGGAGCCTTGAGCTTCGCGAGAAAAGCCGCGGAACAGCAGTCCACGAACTGGGCGCTGTAGGCGATCCGGAGACTCTCTTCGTGAGAATATCCCGCAAGGTACGCGGCACAGTATGTCCCATAGTAGTGAAAATCAAGCTGCATTTTTATTCCCCTGTAAGCGATATATTCTTCTGCGCAGCATCCTTGTGCGCAGCGCGGCGTAAACCAGCTCAAAGTAAATGACTGCCGCGGTCAGTTCTGTCACAATTGCCACAATAACATCCGACAGTTCAGCCATGCCTTTATAAGCGGCCCAGACAGAGAGCGCGATAAATCCGAGACTGACGGGTTCCATCAGCAGGGCGTACAGGATATACAGAGATCCCTTTCTCGCCCCTTTTCCCTCGGAGATGGCGGCGCGGCCGACCCGGTACCGTATAAACAGATCCAGAACCGTAACAAGAAGAACCCCGATAATCTTTCCCGCTATCACCACCGGATCGGACTCCCCGATGACGGAAAAATCATCATTGCCTGAAATGAACATGGAAATGCCCATCTTGATCGTACTCCAGAATCCTAAGACAATGATGCCCATTCCCATGACTATCAGCGTATTCTCGTGGCGGCGCAGTTCAAGCTGCATGGTTTTCCCTCCCTGTTCAGAATCCCGAAGACCAGCGCACTGGTTTACTGGGCGCCTCAGATGCGGGGTAAAGCGGAATCAGTTCCATCAGATCCTCCACAGTCCGGATGTATTCCGCGTTTTCGGAGGGGATATCCGTGGAAAATGAAGTATCTGTCTCCGTCAGCACCATCGCCATGTCAAAGGAATCCGCCCCCAGGTCCTCCTCAAACCGCGACCCCGGCAGAATGATCTCCTGCGGCACATCCAGCGCCGTACTGACAGCATTTTTCAGTTTCTCAAAATTCTCTTTTCCGAATTCTTCTACAGTCATGACAGCTCCTTAACCGGCAGGTTCAGCACAGATGCCGCGTACAGCCGCGAAGCGCACCGAAGGGCTTCATCGTCCGTGTGAAAAAGGGGTTTGTGCAGGTCTTCTGTTTTCTCCCCGGGCGTCCTGCTTCCTACCCAGTATAAAAAGGACGGCACGAACGCGCGGTAGAGCGCGTAGTCTTCGCTCGCCAGGGAGGGAACCGCATCCTTCACCGGATATTCCCCGGTACCGGCTGCCCGCAGGGCAAGCTCCGTCATCTCAGGGGTATTGTATACGGCGGGGATCCGGTCAAACCAGGTGATCTCTGAGCTGCATTCATAAGCTTCCGCGGTCCGGGCCACTATCGCTTCCACTCTCCCGATTGCACGGTCCAGCGCCTCGTCAGAGAGCGAGCGTACCGTCGCCCACATCATCACCTTATCAGCCCCGATATTTACCGGACGGCCTCCCTCAATCATGTTGACGGAGAGAATGACCGAGTCCAGGGGGTCCATATTGCGGCTGACGACAGTCTGCAGGGACTGGATCACCGCGGCGGCACAGACAATGGGGTCTGTATTCAGGTGCGGCATGGACCCGTGTCCGCCGGTACCGTAAATCCGGATTTCAAAATTCCTTTTGGCGGACATCAGCGCTCCCTCATGGCAGATGACGGTGCCGGAGGGTACAGACGGCCAGTTGTGCATGCCGAAACAATACTGCGGATGGATTTTTTCAAACAGCCCGGCTTCGATAAGCATTTTCGCGCCACCGGTTCCCTCCTCGGCAGGCTGGAACACCAGGTCGGCCGTCCCGAAAAGCTTTCCGTCGCTTTTTGCCCGCTGCAGAAGGAGCGCCGCCCCCAAAAGCGCCGCTGTGTGGAAATCATGGCCGCAGGCGTGCATGACCCCGGGCGTCCTCGATTTCCAGGGGCTCTCATATTCTTCTGCCACGGGCAGAGCGTCAATATCGGCACGCAGCATCACCTCAGGCCCACCCGGATCTCCCCGGATCTGCGCGAGTACGCCTGTCGGAGTCCCGGTATCTAAAAACCGGATATCCGGAAGTGTCTCCAAAAAATCCCGAATCTTTGCACTTGTCTGAAATTCG
>ONXW01000283.1 GCA_900321915.1 uncultured Eubacteriales bacterium | reverse complement strand
TTTTTTCTTTTTTTACCAGGCCAGCACAAACACGGCGGTCAGGTTAAAGAGCGGGACAATGATGGCGACCAGCATGGCGGCGGTGTCCGTCCCCGCTTCCCCGCACACGCTGGCGGCAATCGGCATCGCGTAGAGGACGTAATTGCTCCGGTAGCATGCCTGGATGACGGCGCCCCGCCGGGCATTGCCCGGGACAATGCGGGGGATCACGATCATCAGCACGACGATGGACAGGATGACGCCGCCCGCGCCGAAGAGCGCCACGCGGGGGTTCAGGCGGACATCCCTGTCGATATTGTAGATGTTCGTGAAGGTCAGCACCGAGAAAAAGAATACAAATATAATGCGGTTCAGCCGGCGGAAGAAAGCTTCATCCGCGTAGCCGGTCAGGCGTATGCTGTATCCCAGGCCGAGATAGATGAGGAAAGGAAAGACAGCATTCAGGGCGACAAAAAAAGCATTCATTCAGGCTCTCCCGGAGACGGATGCGCGCGAAGCCAGCGGATGGCCCCGGGGATCACGTCCCTGTTTCTTTTCCAGATGGAAGGGTATTCGCCAAAATCCACCGGCGCCTCCGAGGCCCCCACCTCAATGGTGATGCCGGGAACGGGGTGTTCCAGGCTCTGGAGCCAGTCCTTGAGCCCCCCGGCCGACATGCTGCTGGGCTCCACGCTGTAGCCGGAGACTGCGGCAATGGCTTCGGCAAAGCTCTCGGATTCTTCTCTGGCCCCGTTCAGGAAGCTGTCCCAGTAGATGACATTTCCCTTCGCGTGATAGGAGATCACGGCGTCGAAATTCTCCCTGAGGCAGAGGTCCCTGAGGGCCCGGGATTCCGGTTCGGAAAATGGTGCCGAGCCGGTATTTACCCCGTAGGCTGTGGGATGGTTTACGGATTCAATCCAGCCCCAGCCCGCGTCAAAGTTCAGGTTGGGGTCAACGCCCGCCGCGTTCGTCTTCCAGCGGGAAAGATACCCGGAAAATGACGCCGGCTGCTCATCCAGCACCCAGGCGTTCCGGAGGTTTTCGCGGAGCGCATCGGAGTACAGGGCGTCCTCGCCGAACTGGCTGATCACCACCCCGTCCGGGTTGTTTATGGGAACAAAATGCACCTGGATTCCCCGCAGCGGATCATCTGCGGAATCCGGTGAGGCCTCCGCGGCGGCCGCCTCCGAGAGGAGCTGTTCCAGCTGCTGCATCACGATGGGAATGGTAATGTATTCCCTCCCGTGGATGGCTGCCGTGACAAGGAGCTTTTTTTCAGCGTCGGGGCTTCCCACGGAAATATCAAATATGGTCTTCCCGTCCAGGGACTTGCCGATGGCCAGGACTCTCATCCGGTTTCCGTAGCGGGCCTTCAGCCGGGTGATATCCCGGGCTGTCTGCTGCTGGGAGTAGAGCGCCTCCGGAACAACCACCGGTTCTGTCTGCACGGTGTGTGCAGGCGTGTCCGCCAGAGCGACGGACGCTATTAAAATCGCAGTGAGAATATTCATGATTTTCAGTATAGATCGAAGGGGAGGCTTTTTTCAATACGGAGTGCGGGCGGATTTCCGCTGATTCTTGACAAAGGGTTATAAAAGGAGTATCGTAGGAATAACGTTTTATCATATTAAAAGTCTGATAGAGGCGCGGCTGACAGGAGTAGGCTCACAGACCGGACAGGAAACCGGAGCCGAAAGGGGATGCCGCCGAGGCAGTACAGGGCGTCCTGGTCCTGTGCATGCCGGGCCGGCGGAGAATATCCGGCGGACTGTCGCAGTTACTGCGGAGCGCTGTCATGAAACGCATATTGTGTCTGTATGGGTCATGAGGGAGTTCTGTCATGACTTTTTTTTATGCAAGGAGGGGAATGTAATGTTTGCAAACACCGCATGGGCACTTCTTCCGCCGATCATCGCCATCGCGCTGGCGCTGGTCACCAAGGAAGTCTATTCGTCCCTGTTCATCGGAATCCTGGCCGGCGGCCTGCTGTATGCCGGGTTCAATCCGGTGACAACCATGGAGCACGTCTTTGTGGACGGCATGATAGGGTCGCTTTCCGATGCCTGGAACGTCGGCATCCTGATCTTCCTGGTAATCCTGGGAAGCATGGTCATGCTGATGAACCGCGCGGGCGGTTCCGCGGCTTTCGGACGCTGGTCCGTGGAGCATGTAAAAACCAAGGTCGGGGCACAGCTCGCCACCATGGCGCTGGGCGTCCTGATCTTCATCGATGACTATTTCAACTGCCTGACCGTGGGATCCGTCATGCGTCCGCTGACGGACAAGCACAATATCTCCCGCGCGAAGCTGGCCTACCTGATTGACGCCACTGCAGCTCCCGTCTGCATCATCGCGCCGATCTCCTCCAGGGCCGCCGCAGTCACCGGTTTCGTGGACGGCGCCAACGGCCTGACCCTGTTCATCCGGGCTATTCCGTACAACTTCTACGCCATCCTGACCATCGCGATGATGATCACCCTGTCTTTCGGAAAGTTTGACTACGGCCCGATGAAGCTGGAAGAGCTGAACAACCGCCTGAATCCCACCGAGGATCTGACCGGTGACCCGAGTATCACCGGCGCGGAAGACCAGCCGAATCCGCCTGTTTCCCAGAAGGGACAGGTGATTCACCTGGTACTGCCCATCGTTTCCCTGATTGTGTGCTGCGTCATCGGCATGATCTATACCGGCGGATTCTTCGACGGTGAGACCTTTGTGGATGCCTTCTCCAACTCCGACGCGTCCGTCGGCCTGGTGTACGGTTCCTCCGTGGCGCTGCTCCTGACCATCATCTTCTACCTGGCAACACGCGTCCTTGACTTCAAGGAGTGCATGAACGCCATTCCGGAAGGCTTCAAGAGCATGGTTCCGGCCATCCTCATCCTGACCTTCGCATGGACCCTGAAGGCTATGACCGACTCCCTGGGCGCTGCCGAGTATGTGGCGGGCCTTGTGGAAAATGTCGCCGGCAACCAGGCGCTGATGAGCATGCTTCCGGCCTTTGTATTCCTGGTAGGCGTGTTCCTGTCCTTCGCGACCGGAACCTCCTGGGGCACCTTCGGTATCCTGATTCCCATCGTCGTCAATGTATTCGGCGGCGATATGGGCAATGAGCTGATGATCATCGCCATCTCCGCCTGCATGGCAGGCGCGGTCTGCGGCGACCACTGCTCCCCGATCTCCGATACCACCATCATGGCGTCGGCCGGCGCCCAGTGCGACCACATCCTGCACGTATCCACCCAGCTGCCCTACGCCATGACGGCGGCAGCGGTATCCCTGGTGAGCTACATCATCGCGGGCTTCCTGCGCAACTGGGTACTCTGCCTGCCCATCGGCATTGCCCTGATGGTCGGCACACTGCTCGTCCTGAAAAACATGGATGGGAAGAAGGCTGCATAAACAGCTGAAATAACCGAATACAGCATACCTGGGGCGTGTGAAAAAACTCTCGTTATTTCACACGCCCCTTTTCTTCCCGGCGGACCAGGCATTTATGCAGGGATTGCACTGATCCATGCAGAAAAAGCAACCTCTAACCGTCGATTTCGGGAAAACCCGGTGCTAGA
>ONXW01000105.1 GCA_900321915.1 uncultured Eubacteriales bacterium | reverse complement strand
TCGTAGAGCGGGAGGCAGTCCCCCAGGTTCTCCGAGGCGAACGCATAGGTGTCATCGCGCTTCCAGTTTATGGGGTTGATGGCAAGGGCATGTTCTTTGACGACGCAGTTGTGTTCGTGTCTGTTTTCCGGTCCCTCGGTGTTCCAGGATACGATAACGCCGGTATCATCCGCGCCCTCGGCGAATTTAAGCGCCGGGTTTGCCGCCAGATCGTCTGGGGTAATGGTATAGCCCACCACATATGCGGCCACCATCCTGTCCAGATAGTCCGAATGCTCCAGGAAATAGTCCGTGAGGGCGATCTTCAGCATGATGGATCCCTGGGAGTGCCCGGCCAGGATGAAGGGGCGGCCCTGGTTAAAATGCTCAAAAAAGTAGTCCAGCGCCGCGTAGATATCTGTCCGCTGTTCCCGCATCTGGAACGGCATGAGTTCTTCCGGTTTCAGCTTCGAAAGTGCCGAGAGGTTGCTCTGGCGGTAGTAGGGTTCATACAGGTTGGTCAGATCCTCGAAGAGCTTCGGGGCCTGTCCGTAATTATTCCTCACGCCGGCACGCAGCGCCCTGCTGTCCACCGGCACGATGTCCGGGGCGCCGGGCAGCGGATTGATATATACTGTCGGATAGAAAAAAACCGTATCCACGGCCTTATCCGCGATTTCGGGAAGATGGGCCCAGTTGTTTCTGTCTGAATAATCGGTGGGCGTGCCGACCAGGTTTGTCACCCTGTATCCTGTCATAGTTCTGCTCCTGTATTTCTATATAATTGCGTCTATTATATCTACATTTCCGGGGTGAGTCAATTTCGCGCCCCCCGCAGAGGCGCCGCTGCGGGCCCTGCGGGAGGCCCCCGGGAGGGCTAAACAGCACATTTCCCGGCGGTTAATCCCGCCGTCTCCGATTGAGAAGGAGGCGCCAAAGTTGTATAATATACCTATATTAGCAGAACGGAGGGGATGACATGGTTGTATTTGAGAATCCCGGGAAAGAGAACGCGGAGAAGGCGCTCCGCATCGGGATCGCCAAAGCGGCGGCGGTCATCACGCCCGGCTATTCCGCGGATATCCTGGACACCCGCGTCCACGAGGTGCTCTGCAAGCCGGGCCTATACGGACTGTGACGGCATTGTGTTATGACAGATGTGTGGAAGAAGTTGAATGTACCGACAGAAAGGAAAAAACCATGGAAAAGTATACTGACCTGGAACAGGCGGTCCGTGACCCGCTGCTTGCCGTAATCACCGAGGATATCGCCACACAGAGGGATCTCAACAGGGTTTTTGTGAAATATAAGGTCCTTCCGAGAGGACAGAGACGGTACTCTGATTACTACTCAAACGAATTCCTGGGCCACAGCGTGCCGGAGATGTATTACCTCGTAAAGCATAAACTGGGAGCGGAGAACAGCCTCCTTGAAGACTGGCAGCAGCAGAACGAAAAGTACGTGGTTTCAGAGCCGGACCTCTACTACAGGGAAGACAGCTTCAATTCGGGGGATACCAATATCTGCTTTATCCTCGGCCATTCGGGAAGCGGAAAATCCATGATGGCCCAGACCCTTGTGGGAGAGGATATCGACCACATCGAGCTCGACGACCTGCTTCTCACGAAGGATCACTTCACCATGGACGCGCTGAAGGACTATTCCGACATCCTCTGCAGCTTTTTTGCCGGGGAAGGGGCGAAATACTATATCGGCCTCGGGGAGAGGGACAGCATTCCCAAGGAAGAATATGAAGACAGGGTCTTTATAGATTTCGTAAAGTATGCGATGGATTACGCGAAGCAGCACAGGGATAAGAAGTATATCATCGAGGGAATCTGGCTCTATCTCTATTTTGATGATCCCTCCCTGTTTGACGATTACGCGGTGTTCATCAAGGGCACGTCCTTCCTGAAATCCAAGATCCGCGCCATGAAGCGGGAGAAGCAGAGAGACAAGGAGGAGCTGGAGAACAGGAAGCAGATGTTCGGAAGGGAAGTCAGGAATTATCTGCTCGATGAGGATAAGATCGACGTCTACCGCGAATACTTCGGGAGCCGTCCCGGGACCATATTCAGGTCAGAGGCAAATCTGGAAGCCGAAAAGACGGAAGAGATGCTGGACAGTATCAACAAATGCTTTGTACATGATGACGCGGACGGAATCAGGGCGATCATGAAAGAAGCGGAGACCAGCACCGTATTAACCGCCTTTAACAAGATGCGGGTATTCAATGAAGGCCAGGCGGCCCTGTTCGATCTCCGCATAGAGTTTCCGGGAAGAGAAAAAAGTCCCGTATAATCAGTCCCGGACAAGGTGACCATACCGGCACAGGACGGCAGCCGGCAGACGAAAAGCTGCCCCCATGCAGGACATCGGAACATGCCTGCGCGGGGGCAGTTTTTAACGGATCCGGGTATTTTTCATGAAACCCCGGGAATGAACCATAAATCAGCCGTAGGCCTTTTCATAGACGGCGGCAGCCTCCCACTGGGAGTCCCCCTCGTAGAAGAGGCCGTGGGTGTAAAGCTCCTCCCCTGAGATGGTGATGTACCCGTCGTCATTTATGTCGCTCTCGTGGTAATAGTCGCTGCAGTTGCTGATCCTGAAGATCAGCTGGTCCTTCATCCCGGGGTCGTAGTCATAATCCCTGGTCATAAGGGCTGTCCGGACCTCCCCGTACTCGTCTTTGGTCACCAGGTAGTGGTCTTTATCGATCTTCGAGAGAACGATCATTCCCTCCCAGGTCTGGCCGTTCCGGAACAGGTAGGTGCCGCTGTAGTCTTCCTCATAGGCGCCGAAGCTGCTGGTGTAGACGATATTGCTGTTGCTGATATTGGACACGTCCCGGAGGCCGTACTTCTGGTTCAGCTTCTGCAGGCCGTCCGCGTTCTTGATGGCGGCAAATGACCCGGCGTGGGAGCTTTCCAGGTCAAGCCAGATCCCGCCGTAATTCCCGCTGCGGTACCGGAGCATGCCGTAATAGCCGTTGTGTTCCGTCTCCAGGCTGTAGTAATTCCCTGTACCGTCCCGTACCAGCCCGTCCGTGATCATGTTGCCCCACCCGTCCAGCAGGTACCACACGTCCTTTCCGTTTTCCGGAACGGCGTCGTCGCAGAGCCAGGCGTTGGTGATCCTGTTTCCGTGGTTGTCCTCAATATACCAGCTTCCGTCGGAGGTCTGTTTCCAGAACTGCGAGAAAGAAGCCGCGAAAGCAGGCACATCGGCAAAGATGGTCAGCGCGGCAGCAAGTACAAAGGTTGCAATGATTGATTTTCTGTTCATGGGAACTCCTTTCCGGTAATGCTGTTTGCTATAATAAATATATAATACCCTGATTGGGATTTGCAATAAAAGGCGTTTCTCTTATCTCGTGAATACGCTTGAGGTCATTGACAGAGAGTAAGTGAGGATCTGTTGCGTTTGACCGCCAGAATGATTAACATAAAAGTAAGCAGGCAAAAACACAGTCGTTTAAAAGTGGAAAATGATATGAAGAGAGAAAAGAACATGATTCTGGTTATGATTACACTCCTGGTAACAGCGGCGCTCCTGGCCGGATGCATCTCCGGGCAGAAAGCCCCGGAGAACCCAGCCCCGGAGAGCACGGCGCCGGGCAGTACAGCGCCGGGCACCACAGCCCCGGGAAACACGACACAGGGGGGAAATACATCCCTGGGAAATGCGGACGGGGAAATGGCGCCGTACGCCGTGAAAACCGTCCTCAGGGAGATGACCTCGGCGGATCCGGAAAAGGGGATAGGGGTATACGGCAGGTATACGGAGCTTTCGGCCGAAGGCGAAGTCCCCGAAGCGCTTTCCAAAGCCCTCGCCGAGGCGAATGCCCGCGCGAAGGAGAGCGTTGAGACCAGGGCCGCGGCTTTTCTTGCGGAAAACAGTTTTCCGGCCGCGGAGAAAGAGTCTGACGCACAGGACCCTGATACGCAGGACAGGTTCCGCTACCGGAATATCTCTTATATCGTGAATGTAACCCGCGCGGACAAGGCCCTTTTCAGCATCCTGGAGACGGAGATGGATTCCGGGATCGGTGATGCCCCGGGGGAGTACATCCGGGGGAATGAGAGCTGCCGATTCCGCGCTTCCGTATACGATACGCAGAGCGGAAAGCTCCTTACGCTCCCGGATTTCCTGAAGGATCCCGACAGCATCGGGGAACGCCTTGAGAATGCCGTCGCGAACAAGTACGAGTGCGAAGGGCTTTACGAAGGCAGCGGGAAGGAGACTCCCGCATGGACGGCGGATTATCTCGGACTGCGGTTTTACTTTGACGGCGGGGTGATTCCGGAGGATAAGCTGCAGGAACAGGGTTATTATTACGACAAGGCCGTACACGTCTCCATCCCGTATACGGCGCTGGACGGGCCGCTTTCGGAGGCTGCGGCAAAGACCCCGGAGAGCTTTATCGCCCAGATAGAGAAAAACACCGAGTACGCCCTGCCGCATGACAAAAGGGTTATCCGCGTGGAAAAGGCCGAAGATTCCGGGGGAAATGAGGCCTACCGCATCGCCATCGCGGAAGGCGGGAATGAGAAGCCGTGGTGGCTGGAATACGCCGAGGCGGGTTCGGATTATTACGTGTTCCGCGCCCAGGGCAAGTATTATTTCTACCGTCTCGAGGACGTCCAGGACCGGGGATATGTATACAATTTCGCGAGCCCTGACGGCGGGTTCGACCGCTTCGAGAACCAGAACGCCCAGTGCTTCGATTCTTTCCTGCATGAGCTGTACCTGGCAGTTCCCTACAATCCGGACTGCGCCCATATGCGCGAGAGATCCCGGAAGTTCATGGACCCCGTATCCGGCCTGAACACCTCCTACGCCCCGAACGGCCATTACGCCTTCCTTCCGGCGCAGGGGCGCGGCAGGACCTGGCTGCATTTTGCCCTGATCGACGACGCGCTGGCGCTCGACAGCCGCAATGTGGGCTGCAGGCTGCTTCACGAGATAAGCGCGAAGGCGCTGGACGATGCCGGGAATGAGAGCGGGGATACGGTAATCCCGGCCGGGGAGGTGCTCCGGTTTGTCAGCGTCGACGGGGAGAGCGAGCTGTATTTCTATATGTCGCCGGAGTACAACATGTACAAATCCGGGGCGAGGGATTACTTCTATGACTGCGAGCTGACCGACGGAAGAAAGGTCCGCCTCACCACCCGCTACGAGACAAGCTTCTTTGTGGACGGGATGTACATGGACAGGATCGGGGAGCCCGTGACGCTCGGAGCGGCGCAGTATGAGGGGGGGCTCGGCGAAGTGCCGGAGCACACCGTCAAGATTGCCGGAAAAGAATATAAGCTTATAAGGGACCTGTCGCTCAAGACGGAATCCGGGGAAGAGATTGATTTCGGCGATGACACCTGGTGGATTGTCGAAAACTATATCGGGACATTCTCCTCGGAGGACGGGACCGCGAAGCTCGTCATCTCCGAAAACGGGGACGCGAGCTTTGAATACGAGGGAAGAGAATTTAAGGGAAAGCTTCCCGAAAAGAGATATTACCGCAGCAATGTAGAGATCTTCATGGAGGCAGGATACGAGAGGCGGACATTCCGGGTTATCGTTGAGGACAAGCTTCCCGACCACGATCCTTCCTTTAACAATATCCGCTTCTACTCCGAAGGGGAGCCGGCTACAAACGAGCCTTCGAAGGTTCCGCCCATCGAGGTGGAGCTGGTCAGGGAGTAGGTATGGAAAAGATATATGACCTTGTCATTGAACATGCGT
>ONXW01000209.1 GCA_900321915.1 uncultured Eubacteriales bacterium | reverse complement strand
CCTCCTGTGTTTTAGATAGAATTGATTTTAAAACTTACTGATTCTATTGTACATTTCGGGACAGCAAAATTCAATACGCGTAAAGGGGGCGTAGAGCAGCTGAAAAGTCTTCCGTTATGTGTGCGTTTTTTGTGATATTATATAAGGTATATTGACGAGGCATAAAGAAAACAACAAGTACTGACAATCATTACTTCCTTAGGAGGACAGAATAATGCCTAATACAAACGGACAAGCAGGGACTAACGGGAATGGTACAGCCTGGCTTGACAAGTACGGAGTCGGGCCTGATGCTTTTTTGGCATTTTACAGCAACCCGGACAATACGAGGGCTGCCATTGCCGATCTGGACGAAATCGCCAGGAACTCAACGGTCTCGGTGAACCAGAAATGCGCCGGGGACATCCGGGACGCCTATCAGCATTTCCTTACGCATCTGGAAACCAACCCCGAAGCAAATCACGATGCTGCTTTCCTGGAGGTGGAGGAAGCCATAGTCAGACACTGGTCCGAAGGGGTGGGCTTCACCCAAGAAATTACGGACACGGAGAAAAAAGTCAGCTTTGCAATGCGGCAAATGACTGTCACCATGGTCGCAGATGTCAATACTGAACGCGAAAAGAGGAAGGCCGCTCCTACGGACGATATATGGAACATGCCGGAAAATGATAAGGATTTCTTTGATATTTTCAATGACAGGGACAAAATCGATGAGATGGCCGGCTATCTGGAGAATATGGACATCAGCCTCCTAAGCCCACGCGACAAGGATGTCGAAGAAAAAAAGCTTCTGACTGCCATAAAAGTATTCTCCTTAGTACACGGCGGAGAGGAATATCTGGGCGAGAACCTGAACCGTCTCCGGGATAGAATTTCCAATTTCAACGCCTATGCCAGCAGACAAGGGGCATCCGAGAGGGACAAAAAGATCCGGGACCAGATGAAGAATCTATACACCCGGCTTTCCAAGGTCGATGACTTCGAACGGTACCTGGCAAAGAGCAACCCCTTCTATACCTCCCTCTGGCTCAGGGACGGCAATCCCTCCGACTATATAAAGAACCTGACAGATCCTGATAAACTGAAGATTATGGCAGAAAGCATCCGGGCTTATTCCGATAAGCACAAGCTGCCGGGCAGTCTGGCCGGGGCCTTTGAGGAGCTGCTGGAGTATGTGAAGGACCATCCGGAGCCGGGCCGTGATATGCCTCTCAAAAAGGTATGGGATGCCCTGCCGGGAACCATCCAGGCTGTGGAGGGACTCCAGCTTCCTGACGGGGAGCTCAAGATCCGGCAGTATCTTCTGAACAGCCTCTACGCCTTGCAGAAAAAAGCCAGTGCCATCGATCTAAGCATGGCTAACCGGGTCGATCAAAGGGAGCAGAATGAAAGAAAAGCAGCCCCTATGCCGAATACAAACGGACAGGCAGGAACTGGCGGGAATGTCACACCCTGGAGAGGTACGGGCGGGCAAGGCGCTGATTTTTATTTGGCATTTTACAGCAACCCGGACATTACGAGGGCTGCCATTGCCGACCTGGACGAAATCGCCAGGAACTCAACGGTCCCGGATAACCAGAAATGCGCCGGGGACATCCGGGACGCCTATCAGCATTTCCTTACGCATCTGGAAACCAACCCCGAAGCAGATCACAAAGATGCTTTCCTCGAGGTGGAGAAAGCCATAGTCAACTACTGGTCCAACGGGCGGGTGGGTTTCTCCCCGGTCATTACGGACTTGGAGCTCAGAGTCCGCCAAGCAATGCTGAACATGGAGGCCGTCATGGCCCCGGTAGTCGAATGGGAAAGCATAAACGGCAGGGTGAACGCTTCTCCAGCGGACGATGTATGGAAAATGCCGGAAAGCCTGGATGAGGTCATTAATATCCTCCGGGGTAAGGACAATGACAAGGTCAAGGAAGAGGACAAGGGCAAGAACAAGGAAAAACTCCAGCAGATGATCGGCAGTCTGGAGGATCTGGGCGTCGAATCCATGAGCTATTTGAAAAACAAGGATGTCGAAGCAAGCAAGGTTCTGAACTCCATAAAAGGCTTCGCCTGGGCCAAAGAGGAAACGGTGGGAGAGAAACTGAACGACCTCCGGGATAGAATTTCCGATTTCAACGCCTTTGCCAGCAGGGAAGGGGCATCCGATAGGGATAAAAAGATCCAGGGCATGCTGAAGGGTCTGAGCACCCAGCTTTCCCAGGTCAAGGACTTCAGCCAGTACCTGGCAAAGGGCAGCCCCTTCTATTCCTCCCTCTGGTCCAGGAGCAGCAAACCCGCCGACCATGTAAAGAACCTGACAGATCCTGATAAACTGAAGCTTATGGCAGAAGGCATCCGTGCTTTTTCCGATAAGCACAAGCTGCCGGGCAATCTGGCCGGGGCCTTTGAGGAGCTGCTGGAGTATGTGAAGGCTCATCCGGAGCCGGGCCGTGATATGCCTCTCAAAAAGGTATGGGATGCCATGCCGGAAACCATCCGGGCTGTGGAGGGACTCCATCTTTCTGGCGACGAGGACAGGATCGCGAAGGATCTTAAGGCCAGCCTCTCCGCCTTGCAGAAACAAGCAGACGGCATCGATTTAGCCATGGCTGGTCGGGCCAATAAGAGGGAGCAGGAAGAAAGAGAAGCTTCCGCGCGGACGGAAGCGGAGGGCGCCGCGATCATCCAGAATTCCGAATGGGGCAAAGGGAAAAAATCCGGACAGGCCGCTATAGACCGGCTGAAGAATCCGTCAAGGGTAAAGGATATGGTCGAAAGCATGGAAAAGCTTTCCCAGCTCAGCATTCGGAACGGAGGGACCGGCATCCCAACGGCTATAGTCGACTCCCTCAAACAGCTCGGGCAGGGGCTGGAGAAGGATCCGGACGGAAACCATGCCGAGGCCGTGAGATCCGTTTTTAATGCCCTCAAGCCCTTCAGCAACGGCATACCGGACAAAGCCTGCAATGCGCTGGTCGGCCAGCAGCTGCTGGGCCTGCGCGGTTCCCTGGATGAGTTCCTCCGGCAGCCGGATGCCCTGGAAAAGCAGTTCGGCGGCAAGGCGGCAAAGACAGAGAACAAAGCAGCCTCTGTCAGGGAAAAGGTGTCCCTGTACGACCTGCAGAACGCGGAGCGGATCGCCGGCGAACGGAAGGAAAGGAACCGTTTCCTGGAGGACGCGAAGAAAAAGCTGAAGCACGTGGAAGTGAAGAAGGAGGAGGCCAAAAAGAATTCCGGTGAGGATATGCTCAAGGATATCCGCGGCAAGCTGAAAAAGACTCCGGGACACAGAGCGTGAGGTAAACCTGTTTGAGATCTTCGACGGCGAATGACCGGCGGCAGCGGCCGCCTTTCCACCCTAAGCACGCAAATAAGAGAGGCGGCGCCCCGGATCGGGCCCGCCTCTTTCCTGTTGTACAACGTTAAATCTTTTCTAAGTCTGGCCAGGCTAAGCGGGCCGCTTGCAGGAATGCAGTTCTTCAGCGGGGCGGTTCGGGACAGCAGTTACGCACGGCATCATCCGCGACCGTGCCACGAGAAGTGTCATTGACAGAACCTGTCAGACCTTCCGTGAAAGACGGCTTCGGTGTATAGTAAAGATACTGCAGGAAATATGCAGATTTCAGAAAATGGGTAAAAACGGGTGTGAAAGGAGAAAAAATGAAGAAATTACTTGCGGCTGTCCTTGCGGCAGTGATGATTGTGACTGTGACAGCGCCGGCATTTGCTGCGCACTGGGAGATCCTTCAGTCCGGAGAGTGGATGGTGGTGCAGGACGACGGCTCCTATGCCACGAACCAGTGGATCAACGAAAACGGCACCTATTATTTTGTCGGGCCGAACGGGGTCATGCTGAAGAACAACTATACGCCGGACGGCTACTGGGTCGGTCAGAGCGGCGCATGGGAAGCGCAGTGGGGACAGCGGAGAGACCATGTGGAAGCGGAACCTTACAGCGGCGCCACCTACAAGGGGATCTACACGTACAAGTTCTACAAGGATACCTACGGTGACGGCAACGTGCACTGGAGTATGACGGAAGCCTATGGCGGAAAGGTGCTCAACACCTATGAGCTGTATCCCATGAGCTTATTTGCCTACGAGATCATGGATATCTACTCCGGGGAGTGCATGGGGTACCTGAGCGTGGACAAATTCCGCGAAAATATTTATGTTTCCATGGGAAATGATACCCAGGACTGCAAGCTGCAGTATTGAGATCAGAATGGCGGAAGGATCCGGCGAAGAGCCGGATCCTTTTTTGTGAGGAGCACTAGGCGAGGTATACAGAACCGCAGGTTCTGTCGAGCCGTACGTGCGTTCCATGCAAGTGTTCTTAGCGAGCGCGAGCGACAGCGAAGAGGGAGCTCAGAAGTCGGCAGAGTGTGGGTCCGCCGGCGTTCAAACCCGCCTTCCATGTGTTATAATAAAAAAGTCCGGCGGAGAACGCCGGAAACGGAACCCGGCATGAAATACCGGAGGAAAAAAACAGCATGATCAGGAAAAAAGCAAGCGCGGCAGGATCAGACCGGGATATGGATTTCAACACGACCTGGAGTACTGCGGCAGGGGAACTGCGCCTCGTGCCGATGGACAAGTCCGGGGGCTTTTCGGT
>ONXW01000056.1 GCA_900321915.1 uncultured Eubacteriales bacterium | reverse complement strand
CTGGTACTGCGGCTCCTGGTACTGCGGCTGCTGTTCCGCAGGCTGCGCCGCTGCCATCGGGGCGAGCTTCTCGCCGCAGGTGGTGCAGAATTTTGCGCTGTCAGGGAGCTGTGCCCCGCAATTCGGACAGAATCTCATAATAAATCCTCCTTTTTTTCATTCCTGTCTTAGATACAATAGTGTCTCACGTTTAAAACAACTGATCCGGCAGGATGATCTCGATCATCGTCCCGGTCATCGTAACACTGTAATGAATGGTTGACCCGTAAAAATCATACCATGGCCTGGCGACATACATCATCTGGCGGTGCAGCGTGTCGGTCACCTCCTGCATCATGCCCCTCAGGCTGTCCCTGCTGCCTGAGTAATCCAGGTTCGGGACATAGACGCGGATAATGCGCGTGTTCTGCGCCATAGCGGCGGATACGGCTTCCGTGACCTGCCGGAAAACATCATTCCCGTTCAGGACACCGTTCACGCTTCCCGCAGTCGCGGTGACGGCAGCCGGTTCCGGCTCCACGCGCGTCCCGCCGCTCAGCCGGTACAGCTCCACAGCCATGGGGCCGTAGCGGTATCCCTCCGCGGCGGCTACCGCGGGCTGCCCGCTGTCTTCCCTGACCCAGTGATGGTATCCCATGGCCTCGATCAGGTCATCCTCCAGGTTGACAAAATAATTCCTTATCTCATTGGCGGCATCATCGTCCTCCCACGTGAGATCCACATGATACCAGTCGCCGTCCAGGCAGATGAGGTTCCACGCATGCCAGTCGCTGTGGATATACCGCACATCCGTTCCCGGCATGGCGTACCGCACAAGCTGCAGGAAGGCGTCCGCGTACCCCGCGCACTGCGCCCGGTGCTGTACCAGGCAGGTGTAGGCCGTGTAGGTGGACAGATCCTCCGCCTCGGCATAGGTGCACTCCTTCATCAGCCCCCGGATAATCGCCATCTCCTTCTCGAAGGCGGTGGCATAAAGATCAACGCCGTACTTTGCCGTGAATTCGGCCATCGCCGCCTGCAGGGCTTCCCAGTCTGTCGCGTATGGATTCCCGGGCGAGCGGTAATTCCTCATATATCCTTCATTTCCCCGCTGCGGGTCATTCACTGTCCGGAAGGTACTGATACCGTCCGTAGAAGTCTCCAGCCCGTGGGGAATATACAGGAACCTGCCCTGGGGAATCTTTTCGCGCGGGACATAATCGGGCACCTGCTCCGCGGTCACAATGGCCTGCGCCGCACCGGATGCCGCATCCGTCCGGGATATCCCGTTTTCCTCTGTTACGGACTGCTCCTGTGCCAGTGTCATGTCCTGCAGCGTGCCGTCCACGGGCCCGTCAGCCAGCGCGGGCGTGGATACGGCCATGGCGAGCATCAGGGATGCCGCCCACAGAATTCTCCTCATATAATATGTTTCCCTCATCCGTGGAACAGTTTTTTCGTCTGGTAATGCGGGTCGCAGGTCAGGTTTACTCCCAGCTTCTGGAATGTGTGCTCGTCCACCGATGCCAGAATCACGGAAGAATGGACCTCGCAGCCCTTCAGGCGGTCCAGCTGTTCCATACACTTTTCCGCAGCCTCGTCGGTGGAGGCGCATATGGTCAGCGCGATAAGAATTTCATTGATATGGAGCCTCGGGTTCTTGTTTCCCAGATGCGACACCTTCAGGTGCTGTATCGGCTCAATAATCTCCGGCGCTATCAGCTTCACCTCGTCGTCGATGCCGGCCAGGGTCTTCAGCGCGTTCAGCAGCATCGCGGAGGAAGCCCCGAGAAGCGTCGTGGTCTTGCCCGTGATAATCTGCCCGTCCGGAAGCTCAATGGCCGCCGCCGGTTCGCCCGTCAGCTCCGCCACAAGATCCGCCGCCGCCACAACCTTGCGGTCCTGTATGGAGGTTCCCGCCTTTTCCATCAGGAGTTCCAGCTTCCCGAGGGCCGCCTCGCTGCCGGCACCCTTCCGCTGCTCGCACATTTCCTTGTAGTAGCGCCGGATAATCTCCTGGCAGGACGCCGCGCGGCAGGCTTCATCGTCCACGATGCAGTTGCCGGCCATGTTGACGCCCATGTCTGTCGGCGATTTGTAGGGGGATTCCCCGTAAATCTTGCGGAAAATGCCGTTCAGTACCGGGAACACCTCCACGTCGCGGTTGTAATTCACGGTGGAAATGCCGTAAGCCTCCAGATGGTAGGGGTCGATCATATTGACGTCGTTCAGGTCCGCCGTCGCCGCCTCATAGGCCAGGTTCACCGGATGGGAAAGCGGCAGGTTCCAGATGGGGAACGTCTCAAACTTCGCGTACCCCGCCTTGACGCCCCTCTTGTTCTCATGATAGAGCTGGGAAAGGCAGCAGGCCATCTTACCGCTTCCCGGTCCCGGCGCCGTCACGACCACCAGGGAGTGGGACGTCTGGATATACTCATTCTTTCCGAATCCCTCGTCGCTGATGATCAGGGGCACATTGCCGGGATACCCCGGAATCGTGTAGTGCCTGTATACCTTAACGCCGAGACTCTGGAGCTTCCGCTCATAGGCCAGAGCGCTCTCCTGTCCCTCGAAGCGTGTCAGGACAACGCTGCCGACAAACAGCCCGTATCCCCGGAACGCGTCGATAAGGCGCAGCACGTCCATATCGTAGGTAATTCCAAGGTCCCCGCGGACCTTGTTCTTTTCAATATCATTCGCGTTGATGACCAGGACGATCTCCACGTCTTCCCGGATCTGGACCAGCATGTTGATCTTACTGTCCGGCCTGAACCCCGGAAGGACGCGGGACGCATGGTAATCATCAAAGAGCTTGCCGCCGAATTCCAGGTAAAGCTTGCCCCCGAACTGCGCAATCCTCTCGCGGATGCGCTCAGACTGCATCTTCAGGTACCTGTCGTTGTCAAACCCGATTTTAAACATCCTGTTCTCCTTCTCCCGTATCCTGAAGCTTTAAGCGGGCAATCTTTTCATTGACATCCTCCCCGGCCTTTGCGGAAGCACAGGATGCCAGAGCCTCCCCGGGCGCGGCATCCTTTCCCTTGGACGGGCAGTCCGCGGTGCACGTCCTGCAGGGGCTTACCCTCATGGGCTTATCCCCGTAGAGCAGCACGACGGCCGCCGCCAGGCACGCGATGAAAAAAGCACAGAAAATAATAGCTCCTATCTGTCCCATATCAGTCTCCCAGTACGTTCCGGATGGTGGTCGGCGTCCTGTAATTCCAGGTGGAAATCTTGATTCCGTCCTTGGCGTTGGACGCGTGGCACACCTGTCCGTTGCCGATATAGATTGCAACATGGTTGATTCCGCCGCCCTTGGAATAGAATACCAGGTCCCCGGGCCGCATATTTTCCGCGCTCACAGCTGTCCCGTATCCGGACTGCGCGCCGGACTGGTGCGGGAGGCTTACGCCGAAATGATCCATGACGGACATGGTGAACCCGGAACAGTCCGTTCCGTTGGACAGGCTCGTGCCGCCGTAGACATAGGGATTCCCCAGGAACTGGGTGGCATAGTTGACGATATCCCCGCGGGTGCCGGAAACGGATCCGGCGCTGCTGCCCGGCGTCCCGGAATAGGAAGCTTCGGAAGAGCCTCCGCCCGAGGATGATGTGCCGCCGCCCCCGCCGCCGGTGGAAGTACTGCCCCCGCCGCCGCCGGAAGAGCCGGAAGTATTCTGTTTCACATTCACGGAATTGGTTGTCTTCGGTTTCTCCACCACCGGTGCCGGCGGTGTGTACTTAATCGCCTCATTCAGGGCGTAGCGCACGTCGACATAATCCGTCGCCACATACGCCGTGTCATCATCGATGGAAATGCCGACCCAGCCGTCCAGCTGGCTCACCACGTCATAGCGCTCGCTGCCGGAAATCTGGGTCCAGATGCCGGCCTCCTCCTTCGGCTCCGTACGGACATTCAGCATATCCGTATTGACAATGGCCATGAGCTTCGCATTCTCCAGGGCAAACTGCCTGGCCGTGTCGCCGGTCATGATATATTCCGCCTTCACGTATCCCGTCACCGGGCCGGAGCTGATCTTCAGCCACTCGCCGTCCTCCGAAACCTCCAGGACCTCGCCGGCGGCCTTTCCGGGCATCTTGCCGATAATGGCGCCCTCCTCGCTGGGAGCTTCGCGCACGTTCAGGTAATTGTCCACGTTGGAAATGCCGATCTGGTCATACATGTTCAGCACGGCCGTCTGCAGGTCCAGCTCCCGCGCCTCGTTCAGCGCGTAGCGGATATCGGCATACTCGGCCGAAATGTACCCGTTGGGAATCTGGATCCATCCGTCCTGCTCGCTGACGATGGCGTAGCGCTCGTTCTGCATTACCTGCTCCGTCACCTGCGCCTCCGGGTCAGGTTCCGCCCTGACATTCAGCTTTTCCGTATTGATGACCGCCATGCGGGAGACGAGCTCTCTCGCCTTCTCCCTGGCGGCGTCGTCCGTCAGGACGAACTCCCTGCTGATATATCCCGTAAACCCGCCGGAGGAAACCTGGTACCATCCGTCGACGGAATCGTCGATAATGCTGACCGCGCTGCCGCCCAGGAGCTTCCCGTTAATCTTGGAGCTCTTGTCGGGCTCCTCACGCATGTTCAGGAAGCCGCTGACCTGGACGATGCCCAGGTTCTCATAGGAATTGATAACCGCTTCCTTCTCCTCCCAGATCTGCGCCTCCAGGCTCTCCCGGATCTGCTCTTCCGACGGGGTCTCCGGCTCCGTCTCTGCAGTTTCTTCGACAGAGGATTCCAGCACTGTCTCTTCCGCCCTGTCCGGCAGGGCAATGCTTCCGCCCCGCATGAGGCGCACACCTGCCACCAGGACCAGCAGGGCCGCAACCGCTCCGCCGCCGATCATCAGCGGACGCAGCGGATCCTTACCGTCCCTGCGCTTCCTCGCCCTGTCCAGTCTCTCTTTATAATCCAGATTATTTTCACCCATTTCAGATACCTCAATCTCCGATTCCGTTTACAGTCCGGTTTCAGATACCTTAATCTCCGATATAGTTTACAATCCGGTACGGTTTGCGGTAATTCCATGTGGAAATCTTAATTCCGCTCCTGCGGCTTGCCGCGTGCACAATCTGGCCGTTGCCGATGTACATCGCCACATGGTTTACCGTTCCTCCGCCGTTGGTATAGAATACCAGGTCACCGGGCCGCATCTTCTCGGAATCGATGGCCGTCCCGTGGCGGGCCTGGTCGCGGGATACGCGCTCCAGCGTAATCCCGGCCACATGTTCATAACAGTATTTTACGAATCCGGAGCAGTCCGCGCCGGTGTGCGGGTCGTTGCCGCCCCACACATAGCGGTTGCCCACAAACTGCAGGGCGTAGTTTACGAGATCGCTCCTGAGGATGCTCTTCTCGTCGATGGGGGAGAACCTGATCGCCTCGGAGAGGGCGTACCTGACGTCCACGAACTCCGAATTGACATACGCGACTTCCTCCTCATCCAGGTGGATTCCGACCCATCCGTCCTGCTGGCTCACGACGTCATATCGCTCCGCGTTGGAAATCTGGGTCCAGATCTTGGCGTCCGTCGACGGCTCCGTGCGGACATTCAGCATGTCGGTGGAGACGATGGCCATCAGCCGCGCCTCCTCCAGCGCCAGGGAATTCGCCGCGTCCCCGGTAAGGATGTAGTCTCTCTTGACATACCCCGTCACGGGGCCCGACTGGATCTTGTACCATTCCCCGTCCTCGGAGGTTTCCAGGATCTCTCCCGCGCATTTACTGGTCATCTTTCCGATGATCTTTCCGTCCTCGCTGGGAGATTCCCTGACGTTCAGGTAAGTGTCCACGCTGGAGATTCCCAGGTTCTTGTACAGATTCAGCACCATGGTGCGCATATCCAGCTTCCTGGCCTCATTCAGCGACTGGCGCACCTCCACGTATTCGGCCGCCACATAGCCGGAGCGGAGCTTAATCCATCCGTTATTCTCGGGCTCTTCAATAATATACCGCTCATTGTTCAGGGCCTGGGCCACAACCTCGGCCTCTGTCGTGGGCTCTTTGCGGATATTGACAGCGTCCGCGGTGACGACGGCACGCTCCTGGACCAGGTCCAGGGCTTTCTGCCTCGCCTCATCCCCGGTCAGGAGGAACGCGGAATTCACATATCCCGTAATCCCGCCCGAGGAAATCAGGCACCATCCCTCGGTGCTGTCATCCTCGATGCTGCAGGCAGCGTCCTCCTGCAGTTTTCCGATAATATCGGACTCCTTGTTCGGCTGCTCCCGGATATTGACATATCCCTCCACATTGGCCATGGCAAGGTTCTCATAGGAATCCACCACAGCCTGTTTCTCCTGCGCGAGAATCTCTTCCGGGCTCAGCGTCGTCTCCTGGACCGCTGTTTCCGCTTTCCCGGGCTTTCCGTCTGCCGGACCGCCTTCCTTCTGCCCGCAGTTCCGCATGCCCGCGCCCAGGACTGCCAGCACAAGAACCGCCGCAGCGGCACAGACCGCTTTTCCCATCGGGGTCAGGCGGGCGCCGCGGCCCCCCTTCTTCTCCTCCGGGGTATTGTTAAGTTTGATTTCTTCCATATTTCAGACCTCGTAAGTATATATTCATGTCCGTGAAACCCTGTACTGCAAAATAAAACAGACTTCCACATATAACAATTAATATACCACATTTGGCCTGACATAGAAATAAAACAATTATTAAGATAAAATAACGACATCATGCAGGCGCGGGCTCTCCCCGCGCCTGACATTCCCGCAACAGAAGGCGGGGAATCAGAGAAGGTCAAACAGCGACAGCTGGTTGCTCTCCGGAAGATCCCCCAGAAGTCCCAGGGACGCCATCTGCTCGCAGATGGTTTTCGACACCTTCGTGCGGCTGATGAAATCCTCCCGGGAAAGGAACGGGCCTTCTTCCGCGGCAAACACGATGGCGTCCGCCGCTTTCTCCCCGAGCCCGTCAATGCTTCCCAGGGACGGCATGAGCTTCCCGTCAATGATGCGGAAGTTTCTGGAACCCGCCCTGTAGATATCGATAGGGATAAACTCGAAGCCCCGGGCGTACATTTCCTGGACAATCCGCATGTCCCGCAGCGTATCCTTCTCCTTCACGGTGAGGCTGTCGGAGCGGGACCGGTAGTCCGCGAGGTTTTTTTCCAGCTCCTCCCTCCCCCGGCACATCAGCTCGTAGGAGAAGCCGCTCGCGCGGATGGAGAAATACGCCGCGTAGTAAGCCAGGGGATAATGGACCTTGCAGTACGCGATGCGCCACGCCATCATGACGTAGGCCGCCGCGTGGGCTTTCGGGAACATGTATTTGATCTTTTTGCAGGACCAGATATACCAGTCCGGCACCCCGTGGGCCTTCATGTCCGTCTCCCACTCCGGCTGCAGCCCCTTGCCCTTCCGGACGGCTTCCATAATCTTGAAGGAAAGCCCCTTGTCCATCCCCTGCGCTATCAGGTAAACCATGATATCGTCGCGGCAGCAGATGGCGGTACTGATGGTGCACTTCCCCTCTTTGATCAGCGTCTCGGCATTTCCCAGCCACACATCGGTTCCGTGGGCCAGGCCGGCAATCCGGACCAGGTCCGACAGGTACTGCGGTTTTGTGTCCATCAGCATCTGCATGGCAAAGTCCGTTCCGAACTCGGGAATTCCCAGGGCGCCCAGGCGGCATCCGCCGATGTCATCCGGTGAAATGCCCAGGGCGTCCGTGTTCTGGAACAGGCTCATGACCTCCGGCGCGTCCAGCGGCCAGTCCCGCGGGTCCTCCCCGGTCAGGTCCTGCAGCATCCGGATCATGGTGGGATCATCGTGTCCCAGGATATCCAGCTTCAGCAGGTTGTGGTCAATCGAGTGATAGTCAAAATGCGTCGTCACCGTGCGGGTAGTCATGTCATCCGCGGGGTGCTGCACCGGCGTGAAGGAATAAATCTCCTCCCCCAGGGGAAGGACGATAATCCCGCCCGGATGCTGCCCTGTGGTGCGGCGCACACCGACGCAGCCCGACGCCAGGCGTTCCATCTCGCAGCGGCGCTTCCGTATCTCCTTTTCCTCGCAGTAATGGAGCACATACCCAAAAGCGGTCTTGTCCGCCAGTGTGCCGATGGTGCCGGCGCGGAACGTCTGTCCCTTGCCGAAAATCACTTCCGTGTAGGTGTGGGCGCGGCTCTGGTACTCCCCGGAAAAATTCAGGTCAATATCCGGCTCCTTGTCCCCCTTGAATCCGAGGAAGGTCTCGAAGGGGATATCAAACCCGTCTTTCCTGAGCGGCTTCCCGCACACCGGGCAGACTTTGTCAGGCATATCGCAGCCCGCCATTCCGGAAAACTTCTTCACCTCCGGAGAGTCAAAGTCACTGTAGTGGCATTCCGGACAGTAATAGTGCGGGCTCAGGGGATTTACCTCTGTGATTCCCGCCATGGTGGCCACGAAAGAAGATCCCACCGATCCCCGGGATCCCACCAGGTATCCGTCCTCATTGGACTTCCACACCAGCTTCTGGGCGATGATGTACATAACGGCAAAGCCATTGCTGATAATAGAATTCAGCTCCCTCTCCAGCCGCTCCGTGACAATGGGCGGCAGGTCGCTCCCGTACATCTCGTGGGCGCGGTTGTAGCATATGGTCCGGAGCATCTTGTCGGAATCCGGAATCACCGGCGGCCGCTTGTCGGGCCTGACCGGGGAAATGCGCTCGCACATGGCGGCTATCATCCTGGTGTTGTCGATGACGATCTCTTTCGCCTTGTCGCTTCCCAGGTATTCGAATTCCTCCAGCATCTCCTCCGTTGTCCGCAGATAGAGGGGGGCCTGGTTGTCCGCGTCCTTGAACCCCTTGCTGTACATAATGATCCGGCGGTAAACCTCGTCCTCCGGATCCAGGAAATGGACGTCGCAGGTGGCGCAGACGGGCTTCCGGAACTGCTCTCCCAGGGAGACTATCTTCCGGTTCAGGTTTTTCAGGTCCTCCTCGTTCCGGACGTCGCTCTTCTCATCGCGGATCATGAATTCATTGTTCCCGATAGGCTGGATCTCCAGGTAATCGTAGAAATCCACGATCTTTCCCAGCTCGTCGTCGGAAACGCCCCTGGCGACAGCCTGGAACAGCTCTCCCGCCTCGCAGGCCGAGCCGAGGATCAGCCCCTCCCGGTATTTCCGGAGCAGGCTTTTGGGAATCCGCGGCCTGTGGCGGAAATACGTCAGGCAGGACTCGGAAACCAGGCGGTAGAGATTGATCCGCCCGAGATCATTTTTCGCAAGGATAATGATGTGGTATGTCGGAAGCTTCATGACCGCCTCCGGGGTCATTTCCCGGACAGCGTTCAGCTCCGTGAGGTTGTGGATATCCCTCGCCCGGAGCATTTCGAGGAAGCGGACAAAGATTTCCGCCGTCGCCTCCGCGTCATCCACCGCCCGGTGGTGATTCTCCAGGGAGATCTTCAGCTCTTTAGCCACGGTGTCCAGCTTGTAGCGGTTCAGGTTCGGCAGAAGGAGCCTTGCCAGCGACACGGTGTCCAGGATGGTGGGGTTATAGGGTATTCCCAGCCTCGCCGCGTTTTCGCGGATAAACGATGTGTCGAAGGAGGCGTTGTGGGCTACAATCACGGAATCCCCGCAGAATTCCAGGAACCGCGGGAGAACCTCCGCGATGACGGGGGCCTCCAGGACCATGTTGTCGTTTATGCCCGTCAGCTCTTCGATACGAAACGGGATCGGCACCTCCGGGTTGACGAAGGAGCTGAACCTTTCCGTGATCCTGCCCTTCTCCACACGCACGGCCCCGATCTCTATAATCTGGTTTGTGACCGGGCTGAAGCCCGTGGTCTCAATATCAAAGACAACGCAGGAATGGTCGAGATCCTGGCCCCTGCTGTTCTCCGCCAGCTCCAGGATGTCATTCACCAGGTAGCCTTCCATCCCGTATATCACCTTGAAGCCAGGGGAAAGCTTCGTGTGAAGCGCGTCGGGAAATGCCTGCACGCATCCGTGGTCGGTCACCGCCAGCGCGTCCATCCCCCACGAGTCCGCCCTTCTCAGGATATCCCCCACATCGGAAACGCCGTCCATATCGCTCATTTTGGTGTGGCAGTGAAGCTCCACCCTCTTGACGGGACTGCAGTCTTCCCGCTTCTTCCGGAAATCGGCGTATTTTTTAATGCCGGTGACGGAGCTTATGGTCAGCTCCCCGTCGAACCTGTCGTTGTTGGCGACGCCCTTCAGGATGACAAACTGCCCCTCCTTCAGGGCTGTCTTCACATCGGATACGCTGTCTTCGTCGGCAAACACCTTCACGCGGATGGTATCCGTAAAATCCGTAATGTTCGCCATGAACAGGGTGGACCCGGAGCGGAGCCCCATGGTCTCGCAGTGTATGATTTTTCCCCGGACGGAAACATTTCCCAGGTGCCCGTCCAGCTCGCTTATGGGCACAGGGTCATCGTTAAAATCGCGCCCGAACAGCACATCCTGGTTCTCCGACCTGACATAGGGCCTGCGGAACGAACCCTTCTGTCCGTTTCCCTTTTTCCCTTTTTGGCGGGAATTCCGGTCCGTCTCCTTATTCGCCGGCGGCAGTCCCCTCCGGGACTCCGGGGCTTCCTGCTGCTGCGGCGCGTCTTCCCGCGCGGTCTCCGCCTGCCGCGGTATATCCTCCGGCGCGTCTTCCCGCGCAGGAAGCGTCTCCCCGGCTGTTTCCGGTACCGGTTCTTCCTCCCGCGCCGCGCTTTCCGGTTCCTTCCAGTCAAACACGACCTCCGTGGGGAGGCCGCAGCGCTCCGTAAAGATCTTTTCCAGGATTCTCGCGAGCTCCGGCGCCATTTCCCGGGAAATCTCCCGATCCTCCGCCGTGAGGCGCATCAGGTTTTCCTCCGGGAAGTCCGTCTCTGCCTTCTTAAACATCTGGTACAGGAGCATGCTGTATCCCCGCAGCTCGTGCAGGATACTCTCCCGGTAAACCTTCAGCAGTTTCTCCGGCGTATACTGGCCGGAAAGGCGGTATTTCTCGAAAATGCGGATCCGGACATTCTTTCCGGCAAACAGCTGGTTCCGTATGCCCGCTTCCATCTTCTCGACATTCTGCCGCGGCATCAGGCGCGGGCTGACGATATATACGGAGATCAGCGTGTGTTCGCGGTTTATGGAAACCCGCTCCACCTCCACCTTTTCAAGGAAGCTCCGCAGGCTGTCCGTAACCTGAAGCGTCGGAAAAACATCCAGAAACATTTTCATTCCCATTACTCCCTGTTTCCACTCAGGAGGACTGCTCCAGAAGCCTGTCCAGTTCCTCCTTCAGCGCCCCGAGGAGCTCCGCCTCGGGAAGCTTTTTTACAATCTCACCCTTCCTGATAAGAAGGCCTTCCCCGATGCCGCCGGCTATGCCGAGATCCGCCTCGCGCGCCTCGCCGGGGCCGTTCACCACACATCCCATGACGGCGACCTTAATATCCAGCGGGTAATCCCGCACCATCTCCTGCACCCTGCCCGCGAGGCCGATCAGGTCTATCTGCGTCCTGCCGCAGGTCGGGCAGGATACCACCTCCACGCCGCCTTTCCTCAGGCCGAGCGTCCGGAGGATCAGCTTCGCGGAATAGATCTCTTCCAGCGGGCTCCCCGTCAGGGACACCCGGATGGTGTCGCCGATGCCCTGCCCGAGGATCAGGCCGAGGCCGACGGCGGACTTGATATTTCCCTCCAGGACGGTGCCGGCCTCCGTGATTCCCACGTGGAGGGGATAACGGGTCCTGTCCGCGATCAGCTCGTGCGCCTTCACGCACATCATGACATCCGAAGATTTGATGCTGATCACCAGGTTGTCATATCCCATATCCTCGATCATCCGCACTTTGCCGAGGGCGCTCTCCACAAGACCCGCGGCCGTGACGCCGCCGTATTTTTCCAGGTACTCTTTTTCCAGGGACCCGGAATTGACCCCGACCCGGATGGGGATTCCCCGCTCCTTCGCGCAGTCAACCACCGCGCGGACCCGGTCGGCGGAGCCGATATTTCCCGGATTGATGCGGATCTTGTCGGCGCCGTTCTCCATGGCCGCGATGGCGAGGCGGTAATCAAAGTGAATATCCGCCACGAGGGGGATATGGATCTGTTTTTTTATGTCCCGGATCGCGAGGGCCGCCTCCATGGTGGGGACGGCCGTGCGTATAATCTCGCACCCTGCTTTCTCAAGCTCCAGGATCTGGGCCGCGGTCGCCGCCGCGTCCTCCGTCCTGGTGTTGCACATGGACTGGATCCTCACGGGATTCCCGCCGCCGACGGCGCAGTCCCCGATCATGACCGTTTTTGTCTGTTCTCTGTATGTCATATCATATTTCCCCGCAGTCTCTATTTTATAAACAGGTCCCGGAGGTCGTGCCAGAATACGACCACCATCAGGGCCATCAGGATCATAAACCCGGCCACGTGGATCCGGCCCTCTATCTCCGGGTCCACCCGCTTCCCCCGGACCATTTCCAGGAATATGAAGACCAGCCTCCCGCCGTCCAGGGCGGGAAACGGGAGCAGGTTCATGACGCCGAGGTTGGCGCTCAGGAACACGCACATGCTGGCCAGGTTCAGGATCACAATCATCATGCCGTAGGGCCTGCTCTCATTCACGGTTTCCCCGATCATGGACACAATCTTCACGGGACCGCCGATATCATCTTCCTTCACCTCGCGCCGGACAAGCATTCCCAGACTCTGCCAGGTCAGGTATATCCAGTATCTCACCTCGTAGGCTCCGTACTGCGCCACAACCAGCGGATTCTCCGCCTTCCGGTAGGCGCCCCCGGTGATGCCGATGAGGTACCTGCCCGCATCCGCGGAATACTTCGGGACAATGACCGTATCGGCCTTCTCCCCGTCCCTCTCGTAGGTGAGCCGGAGTTCTTTTCCCTCGTGGGTCATGATATACGCTGTGATATCCCGGTAAATCAGGATATTGTGGCCGTTCAGCTCCGTGATGACATCCCCGGGCATAAGCCCCGCTTCCTCCGCGGGATAGCCCTCCATGATGCCGCTCACCTCCGGCCTGTCGTAACCGAAAAGCCCGATCACAAAGCAGGCGCAGAAAAAGGCCAGGATGAAATTGAATACCGGTCCGCCGGCAATCACAAGGAACCGCTTCCACGCGGCCACCTTCCCGAAGGGAAGCCCCACCGCGTCAGGCGGTATCATATCCGCGGGAACGTCCGCCTCATCTTCTCCCAGCATCATGCAGGAACCGCCCAGCGGGAGGGCCTTCAGGGAATACCTGGTGCCTCCCCTGACAAAGCTCACGATCCGCGGCCCCATGCCGAGCGAGAACTCCAGCACGCAGACGCCGCTCCTCCGGGCCATCAGGAAATGGCCGAATTCATGAAACAAAACAATCAGGCTGAATACCAGAATCGCCGCAATAATACTTATCATAGGTTTTACCAGCTTCTGCTCTCAATAAACGCCCTCGTCCGGGCCTCTGTTTCCAGGATCTCCCCCACATCCGGGTCGGGAATGACCGTATGGTGTTCCATAGCCTCCCCGATAATATCCGTGATGGTGAGATACCCTATCTTTTTCTCCAGGAACCAGGCCACCGCGAGCTCATTCGCCGCGTTGAACACGGTGGGAAGCGATCCCCCTGTCCTCCCGGCGCGGTACGCCATGGAGAGGGCGGGGAAATTCACCATATCCGGGTTCTCAAAGGTAATATCCTTAAGCATGCCGAAATCCAGCCGGTCTCCGGGGAGATACCGGCGTTCCGGATAGTAGAGCGCGTACTGGATCGGGAGCTTCATGTCCGGTGTGCCCAGCTGGGCGATCACGGCCCCGTCCTCATACTCCACCATCGAATGGATCACGCTCTGCGGCTGGATGACCACCTGCACCTGATCCATCTCCACGCCGAACAGCCAGTGGGCCTCCATCACCTCCAGCCCTTTGTTGACCATGGTGGAGCTGTCAATGGTGATTTTGTGCCCCATGTGCCAGTTCGGGTGCTTCAGTGCGTCCTCCGGACGGACCTGCGCCATCTCCGCTCTCGTCTTTCCGCGGAACGGGCCGCCGCTGGCCGTAAGAAGAATCTTCTTTACCGGATTTCCCCCCGCGCCCTGCAGGCACTGGAAAATAGCCGCGTGCTCGCTGTCCACAGGCAGGATCCGCACGCCCGCCTCCTTCGCCAGGGGCATGATGATATGCCCTGCCGTCACCAAGGTTTCCTTGTTGGCCAGGGCGATGTCCTTCCCGGCCCGCATGGCGGCGATGGTCGGCCGGATCCCGATCATGCCCACCACAGCCGTGACCACAATCTCCGCTTCCTCCTCCGTGGCCGCCTCAATCAGGCCATCCATGCCGGAACAGACCTTCACATCCAGGTCCTTTACCCGCACGGCCAGGTCTTCCGCCGCCGCGCTGTCATACAGGACCGCGATACGCGGGTGAAATTCCCGGATCTGCTGTTCCATCAGGGAGACATTCGCGCCGGCGGCCAGGGCCGTCACCCGGATATCCCCGTTATTTCTCACGACTTCCAGGGTCTGGGTCCCGATGGAACCCGTGGAACCCAGGATACTGATCCTCTTCATAATCTCTGCTCCGTTCTTCTTTCACGCGCTGTTTCCCCTAGAGCAGGAAAACAATGGCAAAATAAACCGCCGGCGCGGTAAATATCATACTGTCAAACCGGTCCAGCACGCCGCCGTGGCCGGGAATCAGGTTTCCGTAGTCCTTCACGTCATGGTCTCTCTTGATGCCTGAGGCCGCCAGATCGCCCACCATGGAAATCAGGCCGCCGACGCCGCAGGAAACGGCGCAGACGAGCTCCGGCCTGGTCACCTCGTGCATGTACCGCCCGAAGGCCATGCCGAACAGAAAGCCCAGGAGAGCCGCACCCAGCACGCCTCCGATGGCCCCTTCCACGGTCTTTTTCGGGCTCAGGACCGGGGCCATCTTATGGCGCCCGAAGAGCCGGCCGGCACAGTACGCCAGGGTATCGCTCCCCCAGGCGCTCAGGACAATGATCCACACCAGGACCATCCCGTCCTGCATGGCGCGGACATAATAGACGTAGGACAGCATCACCCCGGGATAGACAACGCCGAAAAAGGCGTTGGTCGCCTGTTCTATCCTGTATTTCGGGAACTGCAGGACGTAAATGGTCATGATCACCATCAGTGCCCCGATAATAAACAGCGCCGTATGCCGTTCATTGCCCGTGGCCACCAGGAGGTAATGCAGGGCGCAGGCAGCGTAGCCGGCCATGCCCAGGCTGCTCCTCTCCAGGCCGGTGACGCGGTAATACTCATAAAGGCCGATAAAAGAAAGCAGGACGCAGACGGCAAACACAACATTTTTTCCGGCCATGATGGCCCCGACCGCCAGGACAACAAGTACAATCCCGCTGATTAGTCTGGTACGAAACATATCTCACCCCTACTGCTGTTTTACTCCGCCAAACCGCCGGTCACGCCGGTTATACGCCTCGATGGCCCGGATAAGCTCCTCCCGGTCAAAATCCGGCCACAGGCAGTCTGTCACATACAGCTCCGCGTAGGCCAGCTGCCAGAGCAGGTAGTTGGAAAGCCGAAGCTCCCCGCTGGTGCGCACCATCAGGTCCGGATCCGGGATGCCCGCCGTATCCAGGTAGGAGGCGATCATCGGCTCATCCACTTCCTCCGGGGTAATCTTCCCTGCCGCCGCGTCCTCCAGCATCCTGCGGACCGCCCGCCGGATCTCGTCGCGGCTCCCGTAGTTGACGGCGATAATAAAGGTCAGGCCCGTATTGTCCTTCGTCTCTTCCTCCAGGGTGTTGATCCCCTGGATGATATCCTCCGCGAAACGGTACCGGTCGCCGATCATCTTTACCCGGACATTGTTCTCCCCGGCAATCTTCAGGAGCCGCTTCGTGTAGAAACGGAACAGCTGCATCAGCGCGCCGACCTCCTCCGCCGAGCGCTTCCAGTTTTCTGTAGAAAAACCGTACACGGTCAGGTATTCTATGCCGAGCCGGGCGGCATCCTCCACGATCTGCTCCACGGCGATGCAGCCCTGCCTGTGCCCGGCTGTCCGGGGAAGCCCCCTCTTCTTCGCCCAGCGCCCGTTCCCGTCCAGTATCAGCGCCACATGGCGCGGAATCACCAGGTTTTCAAGTCTCTCCTCCATGTTTCTCCTCTCGAAAGGAAGGGGCTGTTTTCATCAGCAACAGCCCCTTCTCCCTGTATAATCCTATTCGTCAGACCTTCATAATCTCCTTGGTCTTGTCCTCGATGGCCTTGTCGATCTTCTCCATCATCTTGTCGGTCATCTTCTGGATATCTTTCTCGGCGTCTTCCTGGTCGTCCTCGGAAATCTCACCCTTTTTCTCCATCTTCTTGACGGTCTCATTCGCGTCGCGGCGGATGTTCCTCACCGCCACCTTGGCGGCATCGCCTTTCTTCTTGACATCTTTGGAGAGCTCTTTTCTGCGCTCCTCCGTCAGCTCCGGGAACACCAGGCGGATGGTGGAACCGTCATTGCCGGGATTGATCCCCAGGTCTGAGGTGAGAATGGCCTTCTCAATCGCTTTCATCATCTTTTTGTCCCAGGGGGAGATGGAGATGACACGCGCTTCCGGCACGGAAATATTCGCCACCTGCTGGATCGGGGTCGGTGTCCCGTAATAATCCACGCGGATGTGGTCCAGTACCTTGGGATTCGCCCTGCCTGCACGGATTGCAGCAAAATCCGAGAGCATGGAATCGTAGGATTTGTTCATCTTTTCTTCATAGACTTTCAGTATGTCCTGCATAATTCCTCTCCTTTTTTCAAGCGGTAACAACCGTACCGTTTATTTTTCCCTTCAGTGCATTGGCAATGCCGTTCTTCTCATCCAGGCTGAAAACGGCCAGCGGGATATGGTTTTCCATGCAGAGCACGGACGCCGTCAGATCCACCACCGCCAGTTTCCGGTCCAGCACCTCCTGGATGGAGATGGTGTCAAATTTCTTCGCGTCAGGATTAATCTTCGGGTCGCTGTCGTAGACGCCGTCGATGGCCTTGGCCAGCAGGATGCAGTCCGCCTCGATCTCCACCGCGCGGAGCGCCGCCCCTGTATCCGTGGAGAAATAGGGATGGCCCGTTCCGCCCGCGAAGAACACTACTGCGCCCTTCTTAAAGCTCTTGTTCGCCCGGTCCTTGGAGAAAAGCTTCGTCATGGACCCGACGGCGAACGGCGTCAGTATCTCCGTCTTCATACCCTCGCTCCGGAAGATCTCGGAGACGTAGATGCAGTTCATCACCGTGGCGAGCATGCCGATCTGGTCGGCCTTGGTCCGGTCAATGCTGTCGGACTCCCTGCCTCTCCAGAAATTGCCCCCGCCGGTCACGATGCCGACCTCAATTCCGTCATCCACCGCGGTCTTTACCTGTCTTGCCACCTCTTTGACCGTGGCCTCGTCAAACCCGGTTTTCCTGCCGCCGGCAAGCATCTCCCCGGAAAGCTTCAGCAATACTCTTTTCATCTTCATGTCCGTTTTCCTCCGTAAGCTCTGCGCTTAGATTATTATATCATAGACGGCCGGAATATGGTACACCATTTGATCACTCAAAGGGGTGCACCTTTACATCCGTGTGCATCTTCACATTGACATACTCCGTTTTCGTCTTGGAATAGATGGCTTTCTGGCTCGAGTAGAGACTGTAATACCCCGAGAGGGTAAAGCTCACCGCGATGACAATGGCAAAATACGGCATCGCGCTGTAGCCGAACATCTCCAGCCCGATGATCAGCGTCGAAACCGGGGCATTCGTCACGCCCGCAAACAGGGCGAGCATCCCGCACGCGGCGCAGAGGCCGGCCGGAAGCCCGGAAAGCTCCCCGAACAGGCACCCGAAGCAGGCGCCTATGGCAAAAGACGGGACAATCTCGCCGCCCTTGTATCCAGCTTCCAGCGTCAGGGCGGTAAAGAGAATCTTCAGCAGGAAATCATACCAGTATACGCCTCCGCGCAGGGCCGTGTCGATGAGCAGGGCGCCGCTGTTGTTGTAGCGCACCCCGCCGCTCAGCAGTGTGAGGACAACTACCAGGGCGCCGCCGGTGATAATCCTTGCCGCCGCGTTTTTCAGGTACTTCCGGTACATCGATGAAACTCCGCCCAGGACGATGCAGAACAGGGCCGCCACGCCCGAGGCGAGTGTTCCCAGAATGACCATCATGAAGGCCATTTTCAGGTCAAAATCCGGTATGCCGAATACCGGGAAGCGCGTGGGGGGCAGAGAGAGCAGCCCGGCGATCCCCGCCGCCGTATAGGCGGAAAAGATGCAGGGAACCAGGGCAGCGTAATAGATCACGCCCACGCTGATGACTTCCATGGAAAAGATGGCCGCCGCGATGGGCGTTCCGAACAGCGCCGCGAAAGCCCCGCTCATGCCGCACATGACGGCAATATTCATATCCTTCTCGTCCAGCTTCAGCAGCCGTCCGAGGAAGGTTCCCAGGCTTCCTCCCATCTGCAGGCCGGCCCCCTCACGCCCCGCGGAACCCCCGCAGAGATGGGTGAGCACCGACCCCAGAAACACCGTGGGGGTCATGGTGATGCGCATCCGGTTGTCCGAGTAGATGGACTCCAGGACCATGTTCGTCCCCCGGTTGTCATCTTCCCCGAAGATATGGTAAATCCAGAGAATCAGGAGGCCCGCCGCCGGAAGGAATAACAGGAGGTACCTGTGGGCGGTAAAGACGCCCACCGCCCAGGCTACGGCATGGCCGAAAGCAGTTCCCACAAGCCCTGTCACCGCCCCGATCAGCACCGCGATAAAGCCCCAGCGGACCAGGTAAAGAATATTCCCCTGTATTCCCAGATCCTTCCAGAAATGATTCATGATTCCTCCGGCCGTTCAAACAGCGCGTTGACAAAGTCATTTGCGTCAAACTTCTGGAGATCGTCGATTTTCTCACCGACCCCCACATATTTGACCGGGATACCCAGCTCCGACTGGATCGCCACCGCGATGCCGCCCTTTGCCGTCCCGTCCAGCTTCGTCAGGATGATGCCCGTGACATCGCAGACCTCCATGAACTGTTTTGCCTGGGCCAGCGCGTTCTGGCCCGTCGTGCCGTCCAGCACCACCAGGGTTTCACGGAAGGCCTCCGGGTATTCCCGGTCGATCACGCGGTTGATCTTCCTGAGTTCCTCCATCAGGTTTTTCTTATTGTGCAGTCGGCCTGCCGTGTCGCAGATCAGGATATCCGCGTTCCTGGACTTGGCCGCCGCGACGGCGTCAAAAACAACTGCCGCGGGATCGGAGCCCTCCTGCTGCGCTATCAGGGGCACGCCCGCACGGCCCGCCCACTCGGTCAGCTGCTCCACGGCCCCGGCGCGGAAGGTGTCCGCCGCCGCCAGGATAACCTTTTTCCCGTCAGAGCGCAGCTGGTCCGCCAGCTTGCCGACAGAGGTGGTCTTCCCGACGCCGTTGACGCCCACCACCAGGACAACGGATTTGTGGTTTTCAAACTCATAGGCGTTCTCATTCGGCACCATCTGCTCCCGGATGGAGGCGATCAGCAGGTCCCTGCACTCAGCCGGCTGCTTGATATGGTTCTCGCTCACCTTCCGGCGCAGGTCCTCCATGATGGCCGTGGTGGTCTTGATGCCGATGTCCGCCATAATCAGCGTCTCTTCGATCTCCTCGTAAAAATCCTCATCGATGGCGGAGAATCCGCCGAAAATAGAATCTATGCCCTGGGCGATCGAATTCCTCGTCTTGGCAAGGCCCTCAAAGAGCCGCCCGAAAAAACCTTTTTTACCTTCTCCCATTCTCTTGATCCTCCGTCACTTATGCTTTTTTTCTCTCCTCCCGGTCCAGCTCCGCCTCGATCAGGTTCACCGATACCATGGTGGAAATTCCCTTTTCCTGCATCGTGATGCCGTACAGACGGTCGCTGCCGACCATGGTGCCGCGCCGGTGGGTGATCACGATAAACTGCGTGTGCCTTGTCAGCTTGTGCAGGTATCCGGCGAACCTGTCCACATTGGCGTCGTCCAGCGCCGCCTCGATCTCGTCCAGCAGGCAGAACGGCGACGGCTTGAGGTTCAGGATGGCAAACAGGAGGGCGATGGCCGTGAGGGCCTTCTCCCCTCCGGACAGCTGCATCATGTTCTGCAGCTTCTTGCCGGGCGGCTGGGAAATGATGCCGATCCCGGCCTCCAGGATGTCTATCCCCTCTTCCAGCTGCAGCGTGGCGTGGCCTCCGCCGAACATCTCCTTGAACACGGAATCGAACTCCCGGCTGATCTCCTCGAATTTCTCCTCAAACTGTTTCCGCATGCCGGCGTCCAGCTCGTCGATGATCCGCAGCAGGGCCGCCTCGGCCGCCTTCATGTCGCTGTGCTGCTGCTCCATGAAGGTGCATCTCTCGGACACTTCCTTATACTCGTCGATGGCGTTGACGTTGACATTTCCCAGGTTCCGGATCTGCTCCCTGAGGGAGGCAGTTTTCTTCCGCATGGCAGCCGCCGATCCCAGCTCCGGATCCCGGAATTTCTCCGCTTCCCCGTAGCCCAGGCCGTACTCGTTCATGATATATTCCGACTGGTTCCCTACCTTCTCCGACAGCCTCTCCTTCTGGTTCTGCAGGCGGAGGATATCCTTTTCCAGGTCGCGGATACGCTCGTCCAGCGCTTCCTTCTCCGCTATAAAGTTCCTCTGCTGTCCCGTCTTTTCCGCCTTCTCCGCGCGCTTTATTTCCGCGGTCCCGCGGTAAGCCCCCAGCTCTTCCCGCAGGCCGGAGATCTCCTCCTTCACCGCGGCGATATCTCTCCGGCAGGCTTCTATTCTTTCCCTTCTGCCGCTTCCCTGTCCTTCCAGCTGTTCGCTTTCCTCCGCAAGGGACCGGATCTCCTCCCGGAACCGTTCCAGGTTTTCCCGCACGAAATCACCTTTCTGGCGCATCCTGGAATCCTCCAGGGTGCGGGCGGCAAGCTCTCTCTCATTCTCCTCTTTTTTCCTGCGGAGCTCCGCCAGCTCTTCCGTAAGCTGGTCGAGGCGCACGGTCCGCTCCTCATTCTGCTCTTCCAGCAGGGCCGCTTCCTGTTCCGAAGCCTCCCTCTTTTCCCGGAGCTCTTTCAGGCGGCCTTCCAGATCCCTGTGTTCCTTCTCCAGGTCCTCCGCTGTTTTTAAAAGCTCCTGCTGCCTCTCCCGGACCTGTTCCACCTCCATCCGGATGCCGTTTACGGCCACCATCTGCTCCTGCAGCTCTTCCCTGGCCGAGGCCAGCTCTTCCTGGTGGCGGATCTGGGCCTCCTCGGCCTCCACAAGGCGGATCTGCCTCTCCTCCACCGCTTCCAGGATCTTTTCCTGCTGTTCCTCCAGTTCTTCTATCTCACGCTTTCTTCCCAGAAGGTTGCTGCTGTTCTTGAACGCGCCGCCGGTCATGGATCCGCCGGCGGACAGAAGCTCGCCCTCCAGGGTGACGATGCGGAGGGAATGGCGGTACTTCCGGGCCAGGGCGATGGCGCTGTCGATATGGTCGCAGACCACCGTCCGTCCGAGAAGATACTCCATAAGGGACCGGTACCTGGGGTCTGTGCGGACAAGCCCGCTTCCCAGCCCGATCACGCCGGGCTCGGAGAGAACCTCTTTCTTTACGGCGTCCTTCTGCCCCCTGACGCTGTCCAGGGGAAGGAAGGTGGCGCGCCCGAAGCGGTTCTTCTTCAGGAATTCAATCATGCGCTTCGCCGTCAGCTCCGTATCGGTAACAATATTCTGTATATTTCCGCCCAGGGCGGTCTCTATCGCGGTCTCGTACTCCCTGTCCGTGCTCACCAGGTCCGCGACGACGCCGTGAATGCCCTG